>JBCBAO010000032.1:0-13786 GCA_038532405.1 Pseudomonadota bacterium
CCTAGATTTGATGCGCCTGTGCGCGATATGCAGTTTCTGCTTCACGAAATGTTGGCGGTGCAGTCCTATTCCAACCTTCCGGGCTTCGCTGATGCCTCACCGGATCTGATCGATCAGATCCTGGAAGAGAGTGGCAAGTTCGCAAAAGAGATCCTGCACCCCCTGAACATGGTCGGAGATGAGCAGGGGTGTACCCGCAATTCGGACGGATCGGTTAAAACGCCAGATGGTTTTCCCGATGCTTACCGCCAATTCGTTGAGAACGGTTGGCCACTGCTTGGTGCCCATTCGGAATCCGGCGGCCAAGCTCTGCCCTATGTCCTAACAACAGCCGTCAGCGAAATTAACTCGGCCGCGAATATGGCATTCGGCATGTATCCCGGGCTGACACGCGGTGCCTACGAAGCCTTAATGGAAGGCGGATCCGAAGAACAAAAAGCGATGTATGGGCCAAAGATGGCGTCGGCTGAATGGGCAGGAACCATGAACTTGACCGAGCCGCATTGCGGAACCGATCTTGGCTTGATGAAGACGAAAGCCGTGCCCCAGCCAGATGGGTCCTACAAGATTACCGGACAAAAGATCTGGATCTCGGGCGGCGAACAGGACCTGACAGAGAACATTATTCACCTTGTCCTTGCCAAAATCGAAGGTGCCCCGGATTCGATCAAAGGCGTCTCCCTTTTCGTCGTTCCGAAATTCATCGTGAACGAAGACGGCTCACTTGGCGAGCGGAACAAATTGTCCTGTGGCGGGCTTGAAGAAAAAATGGGGATTCATGGCAACGCGACCTGCGTGATGAACTATGACGACGCTACTGGCTGGCTTGTCGGTGAAGAAAACAAAGGCATGCGGACCATGTTCGTGATGATGAACGAGGCTCGCCTCGGCGTCGGTATGCAAGGCCTTGCCCAAGCCGAGATCGCTTATCAGAACGCCGTCGATTTCGCGAATGATCGGCTCCAGGGCCGATCGCTAACCGGCCCCAAAGCGCCGGAGAAACCGGCTGATCCCATTATCGTTCACCCGGATGTGCGCCGCATGCTTATGGATAGCAGAGCCTTTATCGAAGGCGGGCGTGCATTCCTGTACTGGACGGCGTTGCACGGTGACCTCCAGGACAAGTCACCCGATGAGAAGGTGCGGGAAAAAGCCAAAGATTACATGGCCTTGATGACGCCGGTTCTGAAGGCTTTCCTGACCGATCGCGGCTTGAAGTCCTGCAATGACAGCCTGCAATTGCACGGCGGATCCGGCTTCACGAAGGAGTGGGGCCTTGAGCAGTTTGTGCGTGATGTCCGAATCGCCCTGATCTATGAAGGAACAAACGGGGTGCAGGCCCTCGACCTCGTCGGACGCAAGCTCGCGACCAATGGCGGGCGCGCCATGTTCACCTTCTTTGCCGAGATGGACGATTTCCTCGGCGAGCTCGACGGGAATGATGATATGGCCTTCTTCGTGGATGGCCTGAAAACCGCCCGCGCCGAGCTCCAAGAGGGCACCAATTGGTTGATGCAGAACGGCATGACCGATTTCAACAATGCCGGTGCGGCATCCATGGACTTCCTCCAGCTTTTTGGCCTGACGGCGCTGGCTTATATGTGGGCGAAGATGGCGCGCACGGCTTTGGAAAAGAAGGCGCAGGGCACGTCCGACCCCTTCTATGACAGCAAGCTGGTGACCGCGCGCTACTATTTTGAGCGCCTGTTGCCGGAAAGCTCCGCACATCTTGCGAAGCTGAAAACCGGGGCTGCGACAATGATGGCTTTGGAGGCAGACCGCTTTTAAACAGAGGCGTGCGAGTGGGGGATAACATCCCGCGCTGCGGCCCAAAAAAGTCTAATAGAAAGTCTAATTTTAGTCCCGTTTTCGAAACGACCGAATATTGGACTTTTCACGATAGGATCAGTGCTAAAAATGATGCAAAGCTCACTTGATGTAAGTCCCTCGCCATGGCGCCAGGATGAAGAGATTTCGATCTTTTCCGACGCGGTGCGCCAATTTTTCGACAAGGAGCTAAAACCCCATGTCGAATCGTGGCGCGAGGCCGGGTGTGTGCCACGGGACGTTTGGTACCAAGCCGGTGAGCAGGGGCTGTTATTACCATCAGCACCGGAAGCCTATGGCGGTGCCGGCGGAGACTTCCGCCATGATGCGGTTATCATTGAGCAACTTGAGCTGCAAGGGATCGCTGGATTTGGCATCGGTCTGCACAATGCAATCGTTGCCCCCTACATTATTCATTATGGATCCGAAGAGCAAAAGGAGCGCCTTTTGCCGAAGCTTGCGAGCGGGGATCTTGTTTGTGCGATTGCGATGACAGAGCCGGGAACCGGCTCTGATCTGCAGAACATCAAAACCACGGCCAAGAAAGATGGCAATGGCTATGTGATCAATGGGTCAAAGACCTTCATTACCAATGGTCAGACCGCCAATCTTGTTCTTGTCTGCGCGAAAACGGATCCGACAAAAGGGGCGAAAGGTATTTCGATCCTGATGGTCGAAACCGACGAAGTAGACGGGTTTGAGCGTGGCCGGAACCTAAAGAAAATTGGCCAGCCCGCCGCCGATACATCGGAGCTCTTCTTTAATGATGTGAAGGTGCCCGCCTCAGCCCTGCTTGGCCAGGATGAGGGACAGGGCTTTGTTCAGTTGATGCAGCAACTGCCCCAGGAGCGCCACATCATCGGCATTCAGGGCATGGGCATGATTGAACGTGCACTGACGGAAACGATCGCTTATGTAAAACAGCGTAAGGCCTTTGGTGGCACGATCATGGATTTCCAGAACACGCAGTTCAAACTTGCTGAGTGTAAGACGGAAGCAACGGTTGCGAAGGTCTTTGTTGATCACTGCACAGAGCTTTTGCTGAAAGGTGAGCTCGATGCGGCAACGGCCTCGATGTCTAAGTATTGGGTATCTGACCTCCAATGCAAGATCATCGACGAGTGCCTGCAACTGCATGGTGGCTGGGGATATATGGACGAATACCCTATTGGCCAAATGTACCAGGATGCTCGCGTTCAGAGGATCTATGGCGGGGCCAATGAAGTGATGAAAATGCTGATTGCGAGGACGCTGTAATTGCCTGACGCCGGTCGCATCACCGAGGTTTTTCCCGAGCCGAGCCCAAGCTCTTCGACACTTGGCTTCAACATTCTGAAGCTCGATATGACGGCCTGGACGACACGGGTCCGCTTCGATGGCAAGTCGGAATTCCGCAATCCTGCAGGCTATATACAGGGCGGTTTTCTGGTGGCGATGCTGGACGATACGATTGGGTTTCTGGCCGGTATGAAGGTCGCCCCAAAAGCACTGCCATCGACGGTTGATCTGCACACGACCTTTTTACGTCCCGTGCGCGTGGGCGTTATTGAGGTTGCCGCACGCCTCGCCAATATTGGCCGCGCCATGATTTTTGCTGAAGCAACACTTTATGATTTTCGCGGTAAGGAAGCCGCGCGTGCCTCCGCCAGCCTGACGGTTAACCCCGTTCAGAAAGCAGGTGAGATATGAATGAGTTCGCATCCTCCGTTGTCATCCCGACCGGAGCGAAGCTGAGAGCCGGAACCGGGCATTGCACTTGCTGGGTTCCAAAAGTGGCCGGTGGCCATTCCGGGATGACACGTTCACCTAAATACCCCCTTCAGGAGACCTTCCATGACTGACGCATTCGTTTATGACGCGGTACGCACCCCGCGCGGCAAAGGCAAAAAGACCGGATCCTTGCATGAGATCACGGCCCTTAATCTCGCCACCCAATCGCTCGCAGCGATCCGAGATCGGAATGAGCTGGATACCTCCGACGTTGACGATGTGGTGCTGGGCTGTGTCTCGCCTGTCGGTGAGCAGGGGGCTGATATTGCCCGCGTTGCCGTGTTGAACGCCGAATATGCCGAAACAACGGCTGGCGTTCAAATTGACAGGTTCTGTGCTTCGGGGCTGGAAGCCTGCAATATGGCAGCGGCAAAGGTTATTTCCGGTGAAGCGGACATGGCCATTGGCGGCGGCATTGAGAGCATGTCTCGCGTGCCCATGGGGGCATCCGGCGGCGCGTGGTCATCCGACCCCGAGATTGCCCTGAAGAGTTATTTCGCGCCCCAAGGCATTGGCGCTGATACAATTGCGACGAAATACGGGTTTAGCCGCGACGATGTCGATGCCTATGCTGTTGAATCCCAAAAGCGGGCCGCGCGGGCCTGGGAAGAGGGTCGTTTTTCCAAATCGATCATTCCCGTCAAGGATCAGATGGGCGGCATCCAGCTGGACCGCGATGAGCATATGCGGCCCGACGCGGACATGCAGTCCCTCGCCGGATTGAACCCGAGCTTTGCTGGAATGGGAGGTATGGGTTTTGATGAAGTGATCAAGCAGCGCTATCCTGAGCTTGAAAAGATTGACCATGTTCACCATGCCGGCAACTCATCCGGTATTGTGGATGGATCGGCTGCTGTGCTTTTCGGATCTGAAGAAATGGGCAAGAAGCATGGGTTGAAACCACGCGCGCGGATCAAGGCCATGGCGAGCATCGGGTCTGAGCCAGGGATCATGTTGACCGGTCCGACCTATGTGACCCAGAAAGTTCTGAAGAAGGCCGGCATGGAAGTCGGTGATATCGATATCTATGAGCTGAACGAGGCGTTTGCATCTGTGCCGATGCTAATGATGCAACTCCTCGATATCGATCACGACAAGATGAATGTGAATGGCGGCGCGATTGCCATGGGTCACCCGCTTGGGGCCACCGGTGCCATGCTGCTCGGCACAATGGTCGATGAGTTGGAGCGCACTGGAAAAGAGACCGCGCTCGTGACGCTTTGCGTCGGCGCCGGCATGGGCACAGCGACGATTATCGAGCGGGTCTAAAGGCCTAGCCGTAACCTATTCAAGAGAAGTCAGATAAAATGAACCTCGAAACTTTTAAATTTTCCGTCGACGGTGATGGCGTCGCCCACGCGGTCTTCGATGTGCCGGGCCGCAGCATGAACACGCTGACCGCGCAAGCGATTGCCGACATTATCGCAATCACCGGCGAGATCTCGACCAATGACAAGATTGTGGGTGCTGTGCTTTCATCGGGAAAACCGTCTGGGTTTTGCGCCGGGGCCGACCTCGGAGAAATGGGCGAGCAGGCCGGCGGTGTTCCAGATACCGAGATGAGTGAGGCCGAATTGAAGAAGGCCCAGTTCGATCGCGGGTTCTCCTTGAACAAAACGCTTCGCGAACTGGAGACCTGTGGCAAGCCGGTCGCCGTTGCTTTGAACGGCCTGGCGCTTGGCGGCGGGCTGGAAGTGGCGCTGGCGTGCCACTACCGCGTTGCTGCGAATGACAATCCGAAAATCCAGTTTGGTCTGCCGGAAGCGAAAATCGGTCTGCTGCCCGGCGCAGGCGGAACCCAGCGTTTGCCGCGTTTGATCGGCGCGCAAGCGGCTCTGGAATATATCCTCCAGGGCAAATCCATGCGGGTGGATAAGGCGCTCTCGCTGGGCGTGATCAACGCGCTTGTTCCTGGTGATGAAACCGTTGCCAAGGCGAAGGAATGGGTGCTTGCCAATCCGAATGCGAAGGCACCCTGGGACGAAAAAGGTTTCAAAATGCCAGGTGGGGTCGTCCACCGCTCGCCTGGGGCAGGCCAGGTTGCGACCATCGCCAACGCTATGCTGGCGGCCCAGTCCTATGGCAATTATCCGGCCCAGAAGAACATCTTGTCCTGCGTCTATGAAGGCCAGCAGCTGCCGATAGACGCCGCATTGCGGGTGGAGACACGCTACTTCCTGAACACCCAGGCGCGCCCGGAGGCGAAAGCAATGATCCGGTCGCTGTTCCTATCCATGCAAGCCCTTGGCAAGGGGGCGAGCCGTCCACAGGGCGTTCCAAAATATGAGCTGAACAAGGTCGCCGTGATCGGGGCTGGACTGATGGGCGCAGGGATTGCCTATGAGCAGGCCCGGGCCGGGATCGAGACCGTGCTTGTGGATATCTCTGTGGAAAATGCCGAGAAGGGCAAGGATTACGCACGCAAGCTTGTGGAAAAAGCTGTGCAACGCGGAAAACTGACCGAGGAGAAGGGCGAGGCCTTGCTCGCCCGCATTCACCCAACGGACAATTATGACGACTTTAAAGGCGCTGATCTTGTCGTTGAGGCCGTGTTCGAGAACCCGGAGCTGAAAGCCAAGATTACGAAGATGGCGGAAGAACAGCTGTCGGAAACGGCGGTGATGGGCTCGAATACATCGACCCTGCCAATCACTGGCCTTGCCGAAGCGTCTGTCCGGCCGGAGAACTTTATCGGCATTCACTTCTTCTCGCCGGTTGAGCGGATGGGGCTCGTCGAGATCATCATGGGGGAAAAGACGAGCCAAGAGACTCTCGCAAAATCCATCGATTATGTGCTTGCGATCCGGAAAACACCGATTGTCGTCAATGACAGCCGCGGATTTTATACATCGCGGTGTTTCGGAACCTATACCCAGGAGGGCTTGACCATGCTCGCCGAGGGCATAAAGCCAGCCATTATTGAAAATGTCGGGCGCCAGTCCGGTATGCCGATGGGGCCGCTGGAAGTTTCCGATAGTGTTGGCCTGGATACTGCGCTGAAGGTTGGTCGCCAAATGGCCGAGGCCTCTGGCATAGATTATTCCTCCAACGAGCTTGGCCAGATGATGGCCTGGATCGTCGAGGACAAGGGCCGCCTGGGCCGTAAAGCCGGTAAGGGCTTCTACGATTATGGCGATAACGGCAAGCCGACCCGTATCTGGCCGGATCTAAATTCCCAGATCGAGGTGACCGTGGATGAGTGTCCGCCGGACATGAAGCAGGAACTGATCAACCGGTTCCTCGTGCGCCAGGCCATTGAGGTGGCGCGCTGCTTTGAAGAGGGCGTCATCACCGATGCCCGCGATGGCGACATCGGCTCCATCCTCGCCTGGGGCTTTGCGCCCTATACGGGCGGGTGCTGTTCCTATGTCGACTTGATCTGGGGCATCAAAGACTTTGTCGCCGAAGCCGACCGCCTCGCCGATAAATATGGCGACCGGTTCCGCCCGAACGACTTGCTGCGCGATATGGCGGCGAAGGGCGAAGGCTTTTACGATCGATTTGCCCCGGCAGACATGGAAAAAGCCGCTGCCTAGCTGGCGCTGATCTATTCATTCGGAAAGCCCGCACCTGCCAATTGGTGTGGGCTTTTCTATGCGGCGATATCTGACCATCGGCCCAGGCCATCGATAGCGAGCTCTACTAAAATGATTGCCGGATCCCGATGCACGATCCAACATGGGGGCGAACGGATTATGTGTTTCTTTTTGTGGAGCCGACCATGACCAGCACTTGTGCCTGCGGCACGATAGAAATTTCGATTAAAAAGACGCCTGACTTCATCTTTGATTGCAATTGCAGCCTTTGCCGAAAAGTGGGAGCGGCCTGGGGATATTTCAAATCAGCCGACGTGAGCGTTCTAGGACATACGGCCAGCTATTCTCGCGTGGATACCTCTACCCCGATTGTAGAGATACATTCCTGTAAAGTGTGTTCAGCAACGACGCACTTTGTGCTTACGGATGCGTATCAAGCCAAGTTTCCAGATATCGATCAGGTGGGCGTAAATATGCGCCTATTCGATCCGGAGGCGCTGGTTGGTGTCGATGTCCAATACCCCAATGGCAAAGACTGGTCCGGCGATGGCCCATTCGGTTTTCGCCGCAATGCCATGACAATCTCGGATGAGCATCCCTGGTAGTTGCTGCGGAGAAATGGCAGGTTCGATCTGTGGTGGCCCAAGCCATTTAACACTGAGACATGCCCTGCTTGCCTATAGGCCTTGGGCAAGTGGACCATCACAGGGTTTATGGCGGCTATGGGTGGCTTGTGTTTCAGTATCTTATCATTTGTACATAAGCTGTCACAGTTCTTCTATAGGGCTATGGAACCGGTATCTGATCAGCGGGGATTAATATGACAAACCAGAAATTCTCGGCCGCACCTGTTTTGGCGGCTGTGCTTCTTTCATCGGCTTGCACGCATACGCCGGCCGTGGCCCCGGAGCCGGTATCGGAGCCCGCACCGCCCAAAAATATCATCTTGATGATTTCCGACGGGATCGGTTTTAACGGCTGGCTGGCCGCAGATTATTACCAGGGCCTTGCTGGAAAACAGTCCTACCAGGTGACGCGTCCGGATGGCACGACACCGCTTGTCTTCGGTCTTGCCCATAGTGCCCTGAACCTCGTTGATGAAAACGGCGCAGTTCTGCCGCGTGGATCGGATGTCGCTCTGGCCTCCGGCGCCGTTGAGCAGGGGTATGACCCGACGACCCGTTGGACGAAATTTGAGAACGCCATGGCCAATGATTTCGAACCGGTGGGCAAGAGCTACACGTCTTATACCGATAGTGCGGCTGCCGGCACGGCGCTGTTGAGCGGCCGGAAGACATCCGTTGGCCGGATCAATGCCGATTGGACTGGCAAGACCAATTTTGTGACGATTGCCGAACGGGCCATGGATCAGGGGTTGTCGGCCGGATCGGTGGCATCGGTCATGATTTCCCATGCAACGCCCGCCACGGTGATTGCGCATAATGCTTCACGGAACAATTATGCCGAGATTTTCAATGAGATGGTCGCAAGCGACCTCGACGTGATCATGGGGGCGGGGCATCCGTTTTATGATGGCAGTGGCGGCACAGTTGATGAGGAAAGGCGGGATTACAAATATGTCGGCGGCGCTGAAACCTATGATGCGATGCGGACAGCGAGCGGTCTGAACGGGTTCAACTTTATCGACGCAAAGGCGGATTTCGAGGCGTTGGCAGCCGAAGAGAACGTGCCGGAGCGGATCGTTGGGGTTGCCCGTACGGGATCCACTTTGCAGGCTTCGCGCAATGGCCTCGATACGGGCGATACGCCATCCGGCATGGCGTATAATGGCGATGTCCCAGATCTTGCGACGATGAGCCGAGGGGCACTGAACGTTCTTGGCCAGGACGAGGACGGGTTCTTTGTCATGATTGAGGGCGGCGCGGTCGATTGGATGGGCCATGCCAACAATATGCCGCGGTTTATCGAGGAGCAGATCGATTTCAATCGCGCCGTGGATGCCGTGATTGACTGGGTGGAGGCCAATTCAAGCTGGGATGAGACGTTGCTGATTATCACCTCAGACCATGAGTGCGGTGGTATTTGGGGCGAGGGCACTTGGACAAACGGGGTCGGCGGCGCGGTGGCGGCCGACCGGAGCGGCGCGGCCCTGGCGGCGGCGCGGTTCAACCCAGCCGACGATGTGTTCAATGACTTCCTGGCCGTTCAAGACCGTGGGCTTGGCAATATGCCTGGATATCAGTGGGCTTCACCCAATCACACCAATGAATTGGTGCCGCTTTGGGCGATTGGCGCGGGCGCTGACCGGTTTGCCGAGTTCACACGGACGGATCTTGCGGCCGGGGATCTTTGGGGGGAGCCCTATGGCTGGACCGGCGACTATGTGGACAATACGGCGGTTTTCCAAGTCATGGATGCGACCCTGATGGCCGGGACCGTCGACTAGAGAATAGAGAAAAGCCGGAGCGTTCTGCCCCGGCTTTCCCGTCGAAAACAGGTTTGGCCAATCAGGCAGCGCCGTCCTCGACAATCGGTGTCAGGATAACTTCGACGCGGCGGTTTTGAGCCCGGCCTGCGGCGGTGCCATTGTCGGCGATCGGACGGGTCTCCCCAAAGCCTGCTGAGGCGAGGCGGACCGAATTGACCCCCTGGCTTTGCAGATAGGATTGAACCGAGGCCGCGCGCTGCTCTGACAGGGTCTGGTTGAAATCCTCCGCGCCCTGGCTGTCTGCATGGCCGATGATATCGACGGCAGTTGACGGGAACTCCTGCAGCGTGTTGGCGACCTCGCTCAAGGGCCCGTAGAACTGGGGCTGAACGGTGGATTGCCCGCTTGCGAAAGTAACATCGGAGGGCATGTTGAGCTGGAGCTGGTCGCCATTGCGCACCACCTCGATGCCGGTGCCCGCGGTTTGTTCGCGCAGTTTGCGTTCCTGGCGGTCCATATAAGCGCCGACGCCGCCGCCTGCGATGGCACCGACGGCGGCACCGATGGCGGCATTCCGGCCATCATTTCCCCCAAACAGAACGCCAATGCCAGCGCCTGCGGCTGCGCCAATGCCGGCACCGCTCGCGGTTTTGGAAAGGCGGCGTTGTCCGGTATTTGGGTCCGTTGTACAGGCGGCGAGCAGGGCAGCGGCTGCGGCCCCGATGATCAGTTTTTTCATGGCGAATGCCCCTTTTCGTATTCGATCTAAACGTACAAACCAAAGTCTGAATGGTTCCAGAACGGTTGGTGTGTGCCGCGATTCTATGCGCTTTTCATGGCAGGTGCATTAACTTCCGGACAGTTTCAAACGGATCTAGTTGGTTGGCGTTCCGATATGTTCGGTGACAAAGGCATCGAGTTCCTGCAGGGCCTTTAGGCGCATGCCTGGCGTTGAAAGACTGTGATCCTGTCCGCGATACTCGACCAGTTTCACATCACGACCGGCACGTTCCAATGCCCGCCGCATGCGACGGCTTTGTTGGACCGGCACGATCAAATCGTCTTTCCCATGCAAGAGGAGGACGGGGGCCTTGAAGTTTTCGGCAAACATGGCGGGCGACTTGTCCGAGAGTGTCTCGCGTGTTGCATTTCCGTTGGCCATGGCACGCTCCCAATACCCGACGACCCAGTGATTGTTTCCATGGTCCTTTTTCTCGTCGCTCATCATGCGCGGCAGATCCGATACGGGTGCAATCGCTGCGACGCATTGGTAGAGGTCCGGCGTGAAGGCACCGCCGGCGAGGGCCGCATAGCCGCCATAGCTCCAGCCGACGATGCAGACCCGGCTCGGATCAGCTGCGCCCATCTCTATGAGCGCGTTTGCACCGTCGGTAATATCCTGCTGCATCGCTCCGCCCCACTCACCGTAACCGGCGCGGGTGAACTCTGACCCGAAGCCATCTGAGCCGCGGAAATTTGGTTGAAGCACCAGATATCCGCGATTGGCAAAGAACTGTGCCATATAGTCAAAGCCAACCACATCATGGGACTCTGGACCGCCATGGGGCATTACGATCATAGGCAGGTTTTCAATCGGTGCTCCTGGGGGAACGGTAAGGATCCCAGGAATTTTCAATCCGTCGCTTGCCGGGTATTCAATCGTAAGAACATCGGCGATTTGATTGGCCGGAATGTCTGGCCAGGCGGATGAAACGCTGGTGAGTTTCCCGGCTGCGCGATCGAAGAGGTAGTAGTCTCCTGCATGTCCTGACCCTTCAACGCGGAAGGTCAATTTGTTCCAATCGTCTGACCAGGACGTAAGCCACGTCGATGTTTCGGGAAACATTTCCTGGATCTGTTTAACGCTTGCATCCAGCCCTTCATCAAAGAAGTCATAGCTTGGGCGAAGTCCACCATAGGCGACCCCGAAGACGGTTCGGTTTTCACTTAGCAAGACATAATCGATCTCTGTTTTGTCGCGGGCCAACACACGCTGAAACTCTTCCGTTTGGAAATTAAGCATATGGAGTTCTTCAAACCCGTCCGAACCATCTCTAAGAAACAGTAGGCCTGATTGGTCAGGTGCGACACCGACAAGACCCATCGGGCCATTCTTTCGCTCAACCTTCAGGATTGTCCGAAAATCATCCCCGACTTGGGTTGTGATTTCGTATATGTTGGTTCGGTCATTGTATTCTTCTTGTGCGAGAACGCGCCCAGACTCATCAATATACCAGTCAATCGTATCGTTGTTGCCGCGCCGAACAACGCGGCCACGCCCATTGTCGAGGTCAACTCTCAACAAGCTGTATGGTGGGGATTCATTGGTGCGGCTACCCATGAAGCCCGGCATAAAGACTTTGTCAGCATCATCCGATTTGCCGACAATCCGCCCGAGCCCAGATTGCGCCGGGAACAATCCATCGGTGTTGTCGAGCATCCGCGCCATCTTCTTGGTGCGCGTGTTAACGGCGAAGGCGGCTGAGTACTGGAACCGGCCCCGAAAGCCATATGTACGAATATTGTCAGTCGCCCGTATGATCACATGTTCGGGGCTTGCCCAAGACACGCCACCCGCCGAAAGGTCGCGCAAACCGATTGCTGTCAGCTCCCCAGTGGCCAAATCCATGACCCGAAGCTGGTTGCCCTGTTCTCCTCTGAAGATGAAAGCGAGCTGGTCACCAGCCGGTGAAATTGTCACATTCGAAAGTGCGGGAAGGTTTCCGTAAACCTCGATTGGCGGGCGCTCGTCCGCCGCGCTATTTGCCCACCCCATGGCCACGGCCATGAGACTTATCATAAAAACTCGCATTGATTTTCGCCCTCTTGTCCCTCAACAACTGGTGTTAGAGACTAGGCTGAAATCTTTCAGGCTTGCAAGGTGTTTTTTGATGGAATACGGATTAACTTTAGAAACTGTAACCGATCTCGAATCCCCAGGTCAGGGGCTCATTCACAAAGCCGGTTAGGTTGTTGAAGTCGATCCCGCCGGTCAGGGCATCTGTATCAAGAATGTTGCGAACGAATGCCGAGGCCTGGACCCCATTATCGCCGACATATCCTGCACGCAGACCGCCTTCCCAGAAGCCATCTTCACCGAACTCAATGCTTTCATATAGGAAGAAGTTCACGTCGTCCTTGTAGGCCCAGTCGGTGAAGACAAACAGCTCGCCGCCGCGGATCGGCACGGCATAGCGGGCCGTGATGTTGAAAATCCATTCCGGCGCATTCGGGAACGGGTTGCCCGAGATGTTGAAGCCTATGAACTCCCCGACAGGGTCGGTGAAGGGTAGGTCTTCGGCCGAGACTTGCGTGATCGTGCCGTCGGGGGCCTGGAAAACCGATGGATCGAGGACCGTACATGGCGCGCCGCAGCCGGGCGCGATGAGCAAATCGTCCTGGATTTCCGTTTCATTGTAAGAGAGGCCAACCGTGACGAGAAAGTTATCGGTTAGGGCCGCTTCGATGTCGGCCTCAAATCCATAGCCTTCCCCTTCATCGGCATTGAACAGGGCGACGGTGTTGTCGAGACCGCCGACAATCGTCAATTGCTGGTCGTTCAGTTCATAAAAGAAAGCTGCAAGATTGGCCCGGATACGCCCGTCCAGAAGCGTTGATTTGAGCCCGGCCTCATAGGACAGCACGGTTTCGGAATCGGCGACGGAAATCGAGTCGCCAAACACAATGCGGCCCTGGACCGATGGGGCCCTAAAGCCGCGGGCAATGCGCGAATAGACATTTAGATCATCGGTCAAGCTGTAGGTTGCCGAAACGTCCCAGCTGATTTCGTCGTCTTCCGGATCGGCGGTCAGTGGGCCGAGGGGGCCTGCGCCAAAGGGGCTCAGGAACCGCTCGACGGCGAACTCTTTTTCGTCATTGGTCCAGCGCAGGCCGCCGGATACCGTCAACCGGTCCGTTACATCATAGGTGAGCGAGCCGAAGACGCCGACCGAATCGGTTGCCTGGTTGCGAACCGTCAGGCCATTTTGGGGGTTGCCAGGGGCCAGGCTATTAAAGCTTTCGGACGTGATCTGCACATCCTCATTGAAAACGAAGATACCGGCCTGGGCGCGCAAAGGGCCGCCGGCATCATAGGCGAGGCGCAGCTCATGGGTGAACTGGTCGAGGTCATCGACATTGCCGGCGCTTTCTGATGCAAACGGGATAATGCCCGGTGTGGAGCCGGACGGCAGGAAGGCGGCACCGGAGCCGCCATCAACGTCGCCGCGGGAGGCAATTTGCGCGGTTTCGAACCCGAAAATAT
>JBCBAO010000033.1:0-13598 GCA_038532405.1 Pseudomonadota bacterium
CCCGGACAGACAATTTTTTGTTCGGTGATACGCCAGGACTGGCAGAAATTTGCCTTGTCCCACAGGTGTGGAATGCGCGGCGGTTCGGAATGACCCTATCGGAGTTTCCAAGATTAGGGGCTGTAACAGAGGCGTGTATGGAAATAGAGGCCTTCCGAAACGCTGCACCTGAGGCCCAACCGGACGCTCCCTGATTTGCCCTATCAGTTCGCAAAATGCTCTTTCAGAGCGTAGCGGCAGCCGTCCTGTATCTCGAAGAGTTCTGGAATATCCGGGTGATCAACAGGCGTATGTGTTTCGTCCATCACCAAATTTTGCTGCGAAACGTATGCAACATAGTGGGTCTTATCGTTTTCTGCGAACAAGTGATAATAGGGCTGATCGCGGTGTGGACGTACCTCTTCGGGTATAGACTGATACCATTCCTCCGAGTTGGAAAATGTGGGGTCGACATCGAATATGACACCCCGGAATGGAAACATCCTATGGCGGACCACATCTCCTATTTGGAATTTGGCTTCAAGCGTAGGCAAGGGCGCAGCATCTTCTGGATCTACAGTGGGATCGGGCGCAGCTGGCTGGATCGCCGGCTTTCTCCTCGAAAAAAGACGCGCAACGAGGCGAAACGGGTACAAAACGTCGATCATTCGTATCCACCGTGCTAGGAACAAGGCAACAGTATATCAGATTGGGCTGTCAGATGCCTATGGACAATGCGCGGTCGGTCAATAAATCCGGCAGCTCGCGAAAGAAAAATCGAGCTCCGCTGTATGCCGCAGTGGATCTGGGGACGAATAATTGCCGTTTGTTGATCGCACGCCGGCGAGCTTCGACATTTCGGGTGATCGACTCCTATGCGCAGATCGTTCGCCTTGGTGAAGGATTGGCCGCAAGCGGTAGATTGTCTGAGGCTGCCATACTGCGCGCGATCGATGCTTTGACAGCGATAAGGAGAAAACTGAAGCACCACGGCGTCGGGCATGTCAGGTGTATTGCCACCGAGGCCTGCCGAAAAGCTGAGAACGGCGCGACTTTTATAAGGCGTGTACAAGACGAAACACGTCTGTCCTTCAAAATCATAAATCCGAAGGAGGAGGCCCACTTAGCCGCGATTGGCTGCCATGATTTGCTCGATGCAGAAACCGATCTCTTTATGGTCTTGGATATTGGGGGCGGCTCAACCGAAATTTCTTTTGTTGATCTTTCGAAGCAGCAAGACCGTAGCGTTCAACATCTCGTCAAGTCAGCTCCTATACGCGCTTGGGCATCCTTCCCCCTCGGCGTGGTCACGCTTTCAGAAAGCTTTGCGCATCTTGGCGAGGCGGATGCCTATCCGCGAATGGTTGCCCATGCCCGTGATCATTTTGAAAAATGGTCCGATGGCACATGTTATCGAGACACCATTCAGACCACATCCTCCCATATTATAGGCACGTCAGGTACAGTGACGTGTTTGGCAGGCGTTCATTTAGGTCTTGAAAAATACCGCCGTGATCGTGTTGACGGTCTCTGGCTAGAGAGAGACGAGACTGACGCAGTCATCAATACACTAAAGGTATCCGGATTGGCGGGGCGCGAGGCACTGCCGACAATCGGCAAGGAGCGCGCGGGCTTGATGCTGTCCGGGTGTGCGATATTAGAGGCAGCATGGGACACTTGGCCCGCTCCGCAATTGCGCGTTGCTGATCGTGGGCTAAGGGAAGGTTTACTACTCTCCATGATGCATGGTGGTAAACGGCGTTCAGGTTCGCGTAGAGGAAGGCGTCGGCGCAGTCGCGTGCAAGCCATGAAATCTGCGGTCCAGGCAGAGGCCGTGGAATGACCAAGGACGAGAAACGTCGCTGGAAAGGGCCAGGCAAATCCAGCAAGGGCACCTCAGGTCGACAGGTTGGTAGCCGCAAGGTTTTGGCGCGGAATGCGCAAAGCGAAAGTTCCAAACGTTGGATCGAGCGCCAATTGAGTGATCCATATGTTCGCAAAGCTAAGACGGCTGGCTATCGCGCAAGAGCCGCTTTCAAGCTTAAAGAGATAGATGAAAAATCTGGAATTTTGCAGCCTGGTTTGCGGGTCGTAGATCTTGGTTGCGCTCCTGGTGGCTGGCTACAAGTTGTGCAGGCTACGGGTGCCAAAGAGGTTGTCGGCATTGATTTGCTTCCTGTTGAGCCACTGGCCGGCATCCACATTGTGCAAGGCGACATCAATATACCCGATGATGTCGATGAGATGATGTCTGGGCTAACAGGCAAACCTGATCTTGTTCTTTCGGACATGGCCGCGAATACAACCGGTCATCGCCAGACGGATCATCTGCGAACAGTGGCATTGGTTGAGATGGCTCTAAATTTTGCTTTAGGCCACCTTGCTGATCGAGGGGCGTTCTGTTCAAAGGTCTTTCAAGGCGGCGCAACTGGATCGGTTCTCAACACGTTGAAAGTGAATTTTAGGTCTGTGAAGCATATTAAGCCGCCATCGAGCCGCACGGGGTCTCCTGAAATATTCGTTGTTGCAACGGGCTTTCATGGAAGGGGCTACCGGAAAGAGACACCAGGATGATTTCATTGCCAAAACGCATAATTGTTACTGGTGGGGCAGGGTTCGTCGGATCGCACCTCTGTGACCGTTTGATTGCCCAAGGCGAGGAAATCCTCTGTGTCGATAATTTCTATACGGGCAATAAACAGAATGTTGCGGGGCTACTGCTAAACCCGCGCTTTGAACTTATTCGCCACGATGTCACCTTTCCGCTGTATCTTGAGGCAGATCAGATTTTTCATCTTGCCTGCCCTGCCGCTCCGATCCACTATCAACGCGACCCGGTTCAAACGTTAAAAACGTCGGTCCACGGATCGATTAACATTCTCGGCCTTGCCAAACGCCTTGGCATTCGCGTGCTCCAAGCGTCTACTTCTGAAGTTTATGGCGATCCAAGCGAGCACCCTCAAACCGAATCCTATTGGGGAAATGTCAATCCGATTGGTGTGCGCTCGTGTTATGATGAAGGAAAGCGTGCCGCCGAAACGCTATTTTTCGATTATCATCGTCAGCATAATTTAGAGATAAAAGTCGCCCGGATTTTCAACACCTATGGCCCGCGCATGCACGTGAATGATGGGCGGGTTGTTTCCAACTTCATCATCCAGGCGCTGCGCGGTGATCCAATTACATTATATGGTGACGGCGAACAAACGCGGTCCTTTTGCTATGTAGACGATCTTGTCGACGGGCTTATAGGGTTGATGAACAGCCCATCTGATGTGACCGGTCCAATAAATCTTGGGAACCCGTCTGAGTTGACCATCAAGGCGCTCGCCGAAGTGATACTCGATCTTACCGGCTCGGCTTCCGAAATTATTCGCGAACCCTTACCCGGCGATGACCCAAGACAGCGTCAACCGGATATTTCTCTGGCAAGCTCCACTCTCGGCTGGGCTCCAAATGTTGCTTTGAAGGAAGGTCTTGCAAAGACCATTGACTATTTTGATGCGCTGCTGGGCTCATGAGATGAGATTTCCTGGAAGCTGACCTTCAAACGGGCTGCCCCTTCACAAGCGCGAACGACTCCCTTATTAGGCCAAAAAGGGAGTATCCCAGAATGAAAATCCGACAAGCGATCACCTTTGATGACGTGCTGCTCCAGCCCGGCCCAAGTGAGGTCATGCCGGCTGATGTTGACGTGAAAACGCAGCTGACCAAGTCCATTCCCCTCAATATTCCGCTAATGTCAGCTGCTATGGACACGGTCACTGAAGCACGCTTGGCCATAGCCATGGCACAGGCCGGAGGCATTGGTGTGGTCCACCGCAATCTGTCCATCGAGGAGCAGGCAGGCGAAGTCGCGCAGGTCAAGAAATATGAGAGTGGGGTGGTGATGAACCCCTATACGATCTCCCCAACGGCGACATTGGCTGATCTGCGTGAGTTAAAGGCCCGTTACGGATTTTCCGGCATTCCAGTTGTTGAGGCAAACGGCAAGCTTGTTGGTGTGATCACGAGCCGCGATGTGCGCTTTGCTGAAAACGACCAACAACCCGTTTCCGAATTGATGACCCGCGATTTGGTGACGGTAAAAGCCGATGTTGATCAAGATACGGCGCGCCGATTGCTGCACCAGCATCGTATCGAAAGGCTTATTATCGTTGACGATGACGACCGTTGTATCGGTCTGTTGACGGTAAAGGATATGGACAAGGCACAGCTTAATCCGAACGCCGCAAAGGATGAGCAGGGGCGTTTGCGAGTAGCTGCAGCTTCGACCGTCGGTGATGCTGGGCTAGAACGAACAGCCGCGCTTATCGAAGCTGGTGTTGATGCGGTTATTATAGATACCGCTCATGGCCATTCTTCTGCCGTTGCGAAAGCTGTAACCGCTGCCAAAAAGCTCTCTAATGCGACGCAGATTATTGCTGGAAATATCGCTACGGCTGATGCAGCGAAATCGCTTATAGACGCTGGCGCAGATGCTGTGAAAGTCGGAATTGGTCCAGGTTCAATCTGCACAACTCGTATTGTTGCAGGTGTTGGCGTTCCTCAGCTAACAGCCATAGAAGACTGCGCCAATGCAGCCGCGAGGACGAACACGCCTGTAATTGCCGATGGTGGGATCAAGTTCTCTGGCGATTTTGCGAAAGCGCTCGCGGCCGGTGCTTCCACAGCAATGATGGGTTCAATGTTTGCGGGGACGGAAGAGGCTCCAGGAGAGGTTTTCCTCTACCAGGGGCGGTCCTATAAGTCTTACCGAGGAATGGGCTCGCTTGGGGCTATGGCCAGGGGGTCGGCCGATCGCTATTTCCAGAAGGAAGCGAGCGCAGAAAAGCTCGTGCCGGAGGGGATTGAGGGCCAGGTTCCCTTCAAAGGCCCGCTCTCACCGATTGTACACCAGATGATCGGCGGCTTGCGGGCTGCGATGGGTTATGTCGGCGCGAAGACAATCGCCGAATTCCACGAAAAGGCAGAGTTCCTCCAGATAACGGGAGCAGGTTTGCGCGAAAGCCATGTCCACGACGTAACAATGACACGTGAAGCGCCGAACTATTCTATCCCTCGGGGGTAATCCTTGGATTCGGCCCGTCTAGTGGCGGTGTCATAGGTTGTTGGCGTAGTCCCTCAAAACCCTCTCAATTCCGGACAATCGCCCTTTGTGAAAGAGCTCATCATCTTCGTTGACAAGGCGGTATGGGTTATCAAAATCCGTTGCCGCCTCTGGATTTTTCTCTAGTCGCAGGCCTAAACCCTTTGCCAACCGGTTGATTCTAATTTTCATATCGCGATCTGAAATTGTCATTCTCTATCCTTTTGGCTTTCCACCAAAAGGCGAGCAATAAACGTACCAATCCCCTATAACGCGTCTAATATGGCCTTCGCACTGTCCAGATAGTCCTGCTTCTTTTGATCGCCCATGCGGTCCCAGGTTCGGTACATTTGTGCCATGCGTAGATTACCCCGCAGGACACCTTCATTGCGGACAAGAAAGTCCCAGTATAGAGGGTTGAACGGGCAGGCATCCGGTCCGGTCTTCTTGCTCACAGAATATCGGCAAGCCGAGCAATGATCCGACATTTTGTTGATGTAGTTTCCGCTTGAGGCATAGGGTTTTGAGCCGAGCAGTCCACCATCTGCAAACTGGCTCATGCCGAGCGTGTTTGGCAACTCGACCCACTCATAAGCGTCTGCATAAACTGCCAGATACCACTCATGGACTTCGCGCGGATTAATCCCAGAAATCAAGGCAAAGTTACCCGTCACCATCAGCCTTTGGATATGGTGGGCATAGGCCTCTTCTCGCGTTTGAGTGACGGCGGCACGTATGCAGGCCATGTCCGTCTGCCCAGTCCAGTAAAAGGCGGGTAGGGGTCTCTTGGCATCAAGAAAGTTTTTATCATCATAGCCCGGCATGTTTGCCCAATAAATTCCGCGGACATACTCGCGCCACCCAATGATCTGGCGAATAAACCCTTCCACCGCATTGATCGGCGCGCGTCCCTCTTGGTATTCCCGCTCCACGCGGCGGCAGACGTCCAACGGATCGAGCAATCCGATATTGAGATAAAGCGATATAATGGCGTGATAGAGAAATTTTTCACCTTCAAGCATGGCGTCCTGATAGTCGCCAAAGCTCGATAGCCCCGTGTCCAAAAAATGCGTGAACGCCGTTTCCGCATCGGCATGCGTTACCGCGTACCAAAATGGATCCAGGTCTCCGAAGTGATCACCAAAGCGCTTATCGACAAGTTTTATAACGGCTTCGGTCATTTCATCTGGCTTTGTTCGATGAGGAACAGGCATGAATAAATCGCCCTTGGCAGGTTTGCGATTTTCCGAGTCAAAGTTCCATTGGCCACCAACCGGTTTGTCGCCATCCATAAGCAAGCCGGTCTTGCGGCGCATGTCGCGGTAGAAATATTCCATGCGCAATTGTTTGCGGCCTTCCGCCCAAGCCGAAAATTCCCCATGGGAGCAGATGAACCGATCATCAGGAAGAAGGTCCACGGGCAAGCCGAACTGATTGTTCCAATCATCGATCATACTGCGCACCCGGTATTCGCCGGGTTCGGTTACAAGGATGCGGTCTGGACCGTGTTGATGGATCGCACGTGCTACCTCACCGCTAAAGCTGCCCGTATTGCCTTGCGCGTCAAGTTCAACATAGTCCACTGCCCATCCATCAGCCTTTAACGCCGTCTCAAAGTGCCGCATAGCTGAAAAGATAAAAGCAATCTTTTTTTTGTGATGCTTAACATAAGTCGCTTCTTCCAAAACCTCGACCATCAATATCCGGTCGGTCTGGCGATCACCGGCTTGTAGGGATGTCATCGCAGGCGAAAGCTGATCGCCGAGAATAAGGATAAGACTGGAGATCGCATTGCTCCTGAATGGATATCTTGCTTGAAACTGGAAATAGGTCGGCCTCAAGATCGGACAAATCGGCCGTTCCCCTGAACTCGCGATTAAATGAGAAGGGAACCCTGTCGTCTAAGCCAAGCAGACGCAGAGGACGGGTGACTGCTACATACTCGGTCCATGCCGAGCTTGAGGTTTCATCAAGCCTTCGCCGCCGCCTTGAATGCGTTGTCGAGGTCCTCGATCAGGTCTTCAGGGTCTTCGAGCCCGACATGCAACCGTATGAGTTCGCCATCAAGGTGATTGACCCAATGGGACGGGTCTCGTTTCAAGCCTGGATCGGCTGGAATGAGGAGGCTCTCAAATCCACCCCATGAAAAGCCAAACCCGAAAAGGTCCAAGGCATCATAAAAGGCCTGTCGTGCCGCATCCGTCATTGGGGCCAAAACCGCCCCGAACAGACCATTGCTTCCCGTGAAGTCTCTTTGCCAAAGGGCGTGTTGCGGATGATCGGCGAACCCCGGGTGAAATATGTGGGATACTGCCGGATGGTTTGCCATCCACGCGGCAACTGAGCGTCCGCCGGATTGATGGGCTTGCATGCGTTGGCTTAGGGTTCGTAGTCCCCGCAAACAGAGATAGGCATCATCGGGGCCGAGGGAGATGCCCCAATCCTCAGCCGTTTGTTTGACACGCTGATCCTCTCGCGATGTTTGGGACATGACGGCACCGCCAAAAGCGTCGGCGTGGCCAACCACATATTTGGTCAGCGCCTGAACCGAAAGATCGACCCCGATATCAAGCGGCCGGTGCAGCACGCCGCAGCCCCACGTATTGTCCATGATTGTTGTGATATTCCGGGTCCTGGCAAAATCGACAATTGCTGGCGTATCGCAAATATCGAATGTGAGAGAGCCTGGGCTCTCAAGATAGATCGCAACCGTGGTGTCCTGGACAAGCGTACGGAGGGCGGAAGCATCTGTCGCCGGAAAAAAAGTGGCCGTAACCCCCATGGTTCTGAGGCGCCGGGTGCAGAAGCGCCTGGTTGGTCCATAGACATTGTCCGATACGAGAATATGGTCACCAGCTTTGACGGTACTCGCAATTGCAAGTGCACACGCTGCCAAGCCGGATGGTGCGAGGCGAGCGGCCGCGGCATTCTCGAGCATGCACAGGCCATCTTCGAGTTCCCGATGGACGGCAAGCCCCATCCGCCCATAGCTTGGGGAGGCGGAATAGAGTGCGTCTATATCCTGCATCATCAAGGTGGAGGCGCGCTCGATTGGTGGGTTGACCGTTTTGCTGAGGCGCCCGCCGGACCGCCCATGGACAAGGCGCGTTGATCGTTTTCGCGTCAACCGGATACTCCGGTTTCGATGGGTCGCTTACTGTCCGACGCCCACTCGGTCCACGAGCCATCATAAACGGCTACCAACCCGTTGCCGAGTGTGGCAGCGGCCAATGCGAGGATGGCTGCTGTAACACCTGAACCGCAGGTCGCCACCATCTGAGCGATTGGATCGATACCGCGTTCTGCAAACAGGGCGTGCAACTCCGCCTCCGACTTTAAAAGTCCCGCCGGATCGATCAGTTCGTCTCCCGGAAGTGATACACTGCCGGGAATATGACCAGATTCCAAATCGGCGCGCGGCTCCTTGGCCTCGCCGATAAACCGGGCGTGCGGTCGCCCATCGATGATGGGTATGGACTTGTCTTTTGCGATCGCTTCGACCTGCTCAGTGGACTTCATAAGGTCTGCCCGCACCCGCGGCGTGAAGTGTCGCTCCACGGCGACCGGTGCCATATCCTCCAATTCTCCACCGGCATCGGTCCAAGCGCCCAAGCCGCCGTCTAGTACAAAAACGTCCGACAAACCCATGAGCCGGAACATCCACCAGACCCTTGCAGAGGCAAAGAAGCGATTACGATCATAGACGATCAATCGATTGCCATCTCCAAGGCCGAGTTTGCGTACGCGTGCAGAAAATACATGGGCCGGCGGCAAGGTATGAGGGAAAGGGCTGTCCGGGTCGCAGACATGATCAATATCAAAAAATACCGACCCAGGAATATGACCGCTCGTGTAGGCCTCTAAGCCAGTTTGGAAATGATGTACGAATGGCGGATACCAGGTTGCTTCGACGACCCTCAGATCGGGCGCATCAAGATTTTCCTTCAGCCAATCCGCGCTAACAAGTGGAGATCGGACAGTCATTTTCTATCCCTCCATCCAAGGCGGCACGGGCAGATTTTTCGCGCGTAAGAAATCGGGATTAAACAATTTGGATTGATAGCGGTTCCCATAATCGCAAAGGATCGTAACGATGGTTTTCCCAGGACCAAGATCCTTAGCGAGTTTTACTGCCCCGGCGACATTGATACCCGCAGACCCACCGAGGCAGAGCCCTTCGTCCTGGATAAGATCAAAGATGACTGTAAGGGCCTCTTCATCGGTGACGCGGTAGGCGTGGTCTACGGCAACGCCTTCTAAATTGGCCGTGATGCGCCCTTGGCCGATGCCTTCGGTAATCGATGTTCCTTCAGATTTCAGTTCGCCGTTTTTATAGTACTCGTAGAGGGCGGCACCACCGGGGTCGGCTAGTCCGATCTGGATATCAGGGTCGCGTGCTTTCAGCGCCATCGATACACCGCCAAGCGTGCCCCCCGACCCAACCGCGCAGATAAATCCGTCAACCTTGCCATCGAGCTGATCGTAAATTTCAGGCCCGGTTGTTTCGAAATGTACTTGTCGATTGGCGACATTGTCGAACTGGTTGGCCCAAATGGCTCCATTCGGCTCGGTTTTCGCCATATCTTCCGCGAGCCGACGGGAATAGTGCACGTAATTGTTCGGGTTCTTGTACGGGACGGCATCAACCTCAATCAGCTCGGCTCCAAGCAGCCGCACAGCGTCTTTCTTTTCCTGGCTTTGGGTGCGCGGCATAACAATTACAACGCGGTATCCAAGTGCTGCGCCGACAAGCGCCAGGCCAATGCCCGTATTGCCTGCAGTGCCTTCCACAATTGTCCCGCCGGGTTGCAACTGGCCCTGAGCCTCTGCATCTTTGATGATGCCGAGGGCCGCACGGTCTTTAACCGATTGGCCGGGGTTCAAAAACTCCGCTTTTCCCAGAATCTCGCAGCCGGTTTCTTCCGATACTTTCTTTAAACGAATGAGGGGCGTGTTGCCGATTGCGGCCAGGACGGAAGGTAGAACGGTCATGGAAAAGTCTGCACCATTAAATAAATTATCGAACCACGCTAAAATGCTCCGTTATGATCTTCAACCGGACAGTCACGGATTGTTGGGAAAAAGTCCAAAAAACACAGACTGGCATATTACAGCCTGTTCATTGGACGGTCAGCCGGCCCCATCTATATCGAACACGAGAAAATCTAAGGAATTCACCCCATGCGGCGTGCGCTCATCTTAACTGTAGGTCTTGTCTTCAATGCATTTGCAATCGCTGAAACGGCACCCGCAGATCAAACCCCAACACTGGAGACGATCCCCGTCTGGCAGCCGGAAGGTGGGGAGGCGATCCGCTTCGAGGTGCTTCGCAAGGGTAAGCCTTTTGGAACCCATTTCTTGAATTTCGAAATGGATGAGGCGGGTGATCTGACCGTTGTGAATGACATTGATCTCACGGTAAAGATTGGGCCGATCACAGCGTACAAATACCGCCATGATTCGGTCGAAACCTGGCGCGATGGACGCTTAATTTCCCTTGAAGGACAAACACGCAAAGAGGGCGACGACCTTGCCGTGGAGGCCCGTATGGACGGCAAAGCGCTGCAGATCGACGGTACAAATTATAGCGGATCACTGTCGCCGGATATCATCCCGTCAAGCCATTGGAATATTACCCAAATTTTCTCCGATGCAATTCTATCGAGCGAAGGTGGGCAGGTGCTTGACATTGTCGTCGAGGACCTTGGCTCTGACAGTGTTCTGGTGGCGGGACAAGAAATATCCGCCACCAAGTTTCTGCTGAAGTCCGACCTTGATGTCTATCTTTGGTATGATGAAGAGGGTAGGTGGTTGAAATGTGCTTTCAGCGCACGTGGGCAGGATATCGAATACGTCCTTGAAAACCTCTATTGAGCTTTGGTCAGCGCGAATTGACCGACATTGATACGGCCACCCATGAAGCCCGCCTCGCAATAACTTAAATAGAAATTCCACATCCGCTGGAAGGCCAAATCAAAGCCGAGCGGTTCAATTCGCGGCCAGGCGTCGTTGAAATGTTTGCTCCAGGTCCGCAGGGTTCTAGCATAATCCTGTCCAAAGAAATTCACCCCGTCATAACGCAGGTTGGCCTTCGCAAATTGGTCTTTCAGCTTGCGCTCGCTCGGCAACATGCCGCCTGGAAAGATATATCTCTGGATAAAGTCGGCTCGCTTCCGATAGCGTTCGAACAAATCATCATCAATCGTGATCACCTGGAGAGCGGCGCGCCCGCCCGGCTTCAGGACGTCCTCAACTTTGCCAAAATAGGCAGGCCAGTATTGTTCTCCGACGGCTTCAAACATCTCTATTGAAGCGACAGCATCGTATCGTCCGTCATGGTCTCGGTAGTCTTCAAGTTTGATCTCAACCCGGTCAGCAAGTCCAGCGTCCGCAATACGCTTGATCGCATATGCGCGCTGGGCTTCAGAGATTGTTAGACATGTGACTTGCGCCCCCGTCGTACGCGCTGCGTGTTCAGCAAATCCGCCCCAACCGCAGCCGATTTCCAGAACCGTACTTTCCGGGCCCAGTTCAAGCGTCTCACAAATCGCAGTGTACTTAGCTGCCTGGGCATGTTCCAGGCTTGTGTTCGGGCTTGCATAGATCCCCGATGAGTAGGTCATCGAAGTATCGAGCCACTCTCCGTAAAACTCGTTGCCGAGATCATAGTGCATGGTGATGTTCCGCTT
Source organism: Pseudomonadota bacterium (assembly GCA_038532405.1). GTDB lineage: Bacteria > Pseudomonadota > Alphaproteobacteria > Caulobacterales > Hyphomonadaceae > CALLCD01. The sequence continues at coordinate 11,758 of JBCBAO010000033.1, forward strand.
GGCACCCTGCTTGCTATTGCGGTTCAGAGCATGCCGGATACGGTTCAGAAACCGAACGATCCGATGGCCACGCGGCAGGTCACCATTGCCGACGGCATCGAAATTATCCGAAAAATAGCGCAGCACTGCGGTTAGGTCGGGTGTCGACCACTGTCCGTCCATATAGGATTCCGCAAAACCAACATCGCCGCCGGCGACGCTTCTTCGGGCAAATGCATAGTCATGGACATCGACCTGGGCTGTTGGTCCATCGTCCCCCTTGCAGAACGTAATGGCCCTGCCATCTGGAAGCCGAAAATCTATCCGTCCTGTTTTCGCCGAGAGCAAAGCGAGGCCAGCCAATCGGAAACTGGTTGGCACGCCTTTAAGCTGCCGAATGGATTTCGAAGTGGCGACAATAGGATCTTGGGTCATTTTGTTTAGGTCTTTATCATTTTGACTGCGGCAGGGCATGCGTCGAGGTTTCAGCAGATGGCTCTGGACGTGATCGGTAGCCAGCGCCTTTCAGCCATAGCTTCAAGGCTTCCCAATGGATCGCAAAGGTTATGCCATGGCTGCTGAGAGGGTATGCCAAAGCGGCTTTTAGAAACGTGCTGGTCGTTGCCTCGGAGCGTTTCGCTTTCAAGCTTGCCATATGGGTCCGTGCGCCATCCACCATATTATCTATAACAAGACCAAGCCCGTCACCACGGGGTTTTAACGTAAAGCGATAGCGTCCCGTAACGTCGAAGAACGGAGACACATATAAGCGTTTATCGGCCTCGTGCTTTGACGTGCCCGTACCTGCTGTCGCCACATAAGCGTGGGTATCGCCGAACGTGTTGTTCACCTCATAGATGATGCCGCGCACATCCCCGTCCGGGCCATGGCCGAACCAGAGCGAGATCGGTGCAAATTTGTAAAACAAATGCCGAGGCATTGTAACCAGGCGGATCGGCCCGCCCTCTAAGTCGATATTTGCGGACTGGAACATGTCCTCTGCCCAAGTGCGCAGGGGCGTGTCTTTCCGTGGGCCATGATCCCGTCTGTAGAAAGAGAACAGATTGGGTGCATCAACAGAAAAAACCTGCGAGAGCGCGCCAGCCGCTTCCAGGCGATCAATATCAATGTCGAGCAGAAAAAGCCTGTAGGCGAAGGATTGCTCGAAGGGCACATAGCGGGTGTGGCGTGTGTGCCCCGTATAGATCGATAGTGGTGCGGCGATCGAAGAAATATCAGGCACCGGGTTGAACAGACTTTAATGCTGTCTCGCCAACTGGCTGCTGGCCGACCGGAATAGGGCTTGGATAAACATCCTCCACCGACCATGGCACTCGTCCGCCAAGGGAAAGTGCGACCTCTAGGCCCGACTTTAGACCATCTTCATGGAAGCCGGATCCCATCCAAGCGCCAGCGAGCCAGAGACCATTTTCCCCATTCGTGCGCTTTATCTCCCGAACGGCAGCTTCGGCGGCTAAGTCAAATTGCGGGTGATCGAAGGAGAACTGGTGGAATGTGAGTTCCGGTTTAGGCGGCACAGCTGGGTTTAAAGTTACGAAGACGGGGGTCTGTTGCGGGATACCTTGGAGCTTGTTCATCCAATATGTCAGACAGACGTCTTCGGTGCCCTGGCGCAGCACGTTCCAGGCGGCCCAAGCCGCTTTACGTTTGGGCATCAGTGCTGGATCTCTGTGGACATAAATATCATTCGGACGATAGCGGACAGAACGGAGCATAAAGCGCCGACGGTCGAAACTGTCGTCCAGGACAGCGAGGGACTGGTCAGAATGGCTTGCCATGATGACATGGTCGAAGATCTGCGGCGGCGATTTGTCCGTGTGGACTGCGACATAGTTCCCGAA
>JBCBAO010000034.1:0-13570 GCA_038532405.1 Pseudomonadota bacterium
CTATCGGCACGTCATGAGAGAGACATACGCCGACTGCTTTTCGCAAATGGCGTGCTGCGCTTTCCGATCGTTGTTTTGTATTGCTTTGCTGGATTGGTCATAGGCGCGTCGTTCGTGAGCGATCCTGCGCTTATGGCAAGGGTGCCTCCGGACAAGCCCGACTATATGATGCCCATTTTTATCATCGAGCGGCTCCCGCATGGTATTATTGGATTGCTCATTGTCGCCATGTTGTCAGCTGCAATGTCTTCTTTGAGTTCTGCCGTAAACTCGCTGGCAGCAGCGACTGAAAAAGATCTGGCAATGCTTGGGCTGGTTCCGACCGAGCCGCATAGACAAATTCAACTCGCCCGGCTCTTATCGATTGCTTGGGGTCTGGCGATATTGGTTCTCTCCTTCTTTGCCGGTTCCATTGCGCCAACTGTGATTGAGGCGATTAACAAAGTGGGATCAGCACTTTATGGCCCGGTCTTGGGTGTTTTTCTCATGGCGATCTTACAAAGACGGCGATCCGAAGCGGCGGCGAATATTGGCCTTTTGGCTGGCCTCTCGCTCAATCTCTATTTCTGGCTCTTTGTTCCCGATCTCTTCTGGATGTGGTGGAACATTGTTGGTCTTTTGGTGACACTGGCAGTGAGTGCGGCTGCCTCCGCAATCACTCGACCTTTAACCGCGAGCGAAGGGGGAGTGCTCACCCACCCGCCCTCCACCGTCATCCGGACATATAGTCTGGGTCTGGTGTCGATCTTCCTCGTCATTTTGTGCGCAAGCTGGGCGGCACCTGCGCTGCTCACGTGACCCATTCTCAGAACGGTTTGACGCCGGGCCTCTATTGGCGCCCCCTATGATACCGCGCTAGTAGTAGATCCAGACCAAACATGGCTGGCAGATGGCGGAATTAATACAGGATATTCTGGCGGACTGGATTGAAATCCAAATTCGGTCGCATGCAGGCGTGCCACTACTATTTGTTTCGGGCGCACAGGGTATTGGAAAATCGACCGCAATGGAGCATATTGCGCGTCACTTTAACCAGCGCTTGGCCATCCTTGGCCTGGACGATTTCTATCTGACAAAAGCAGAACGCAAAGCGCTTTCATCCAGGATACATCCATTGTTTGACGTACGCGGCCCGCCAGGCACGCACGACATTGGATTTCTGCGGGAAACGATCGAGACTTTAAAACACGCAAACGCAAGCACCGAGATCAAAATCCCAAAGTTCGATAAGCGGCTGGATAACCGCAGCACTGAAGACGCCTGGACGACCTTCAAAGGCTGCCCGGCGGCGGTCTTAGTGGAAGGCTGGTGTGTTGGAGCCTTGCCGGCCCAGAGCACATCAAAGGCTTTCCCACTCAACGCCGTCGAAGCCCGCGATACATCAGGGGCGTGGACCGATTACCAAGAAAACCAGTTGGCGGGCCCCTATGCCGATCTCTGGGACCAGGGCGATGCGTTCTTCCACCTTAGCGCACCAAGCTTTGAACAAGTGCTCGATTGGCGGCTCCAACAAGAGGCAACCACGCACGGCATTGCAAAAGAGCTGCTTTCAGACGACCAGAAAGACTGGGTGGGGCGCTTCATTCAACACTATGAGCGATTGACCCGCCGTATGCTCGATGGTGACCGACGTGCCGGATATACCCTACAGGTCGACGCCATGCGCCGGCCAATTGGCACGCGACAAACACCGTTTATTGTCTTCTCCGATCTGGACGGCACGCTTCTGGACCACGACACATATGATTTCAATGCCGCTCTACCCGCCCTACAAAGGCTGCGCGATACGGACAGCACCCTTGTCTTGTCGAGTTCAAAGACAGCTGCGGAAGTCCACGACCTTAGACAACAGGTCGGCTTTGAGCATTGCCCGGCCATCATCGAAAATGGTGCCGGTATTCTAGAGCCGTGGCAAAGCTGGCAAACAATTGACGATCAGGCGTATCAAGCGATCAGGTCAATTCTGGACCGAGTGCCCAAAGATTTAAGACAGAAGTTCGAAGGGTTTGGCGACTGTACAGCAAAACACCTTGCGCAGCTTACGGGTTTGTCCTTGGAGGCGGCCGGTCTAGCAAAAATGAGAAGTTTTTCTGAACCGGGGAGATGGTCTGGATCCGCTGAAGAGTTGGAGATGTTTCTAAAATACCTCGCGTCGAGCGGCCTCAAAGCTCGCCAGGGCGGTCGGTTTTTAACACTCTCTTTCGGCGCAACAAAAGCCGATCAGATATTCACCATCGCATCTAGATTTGCGCCGGCCCCCATATTAGCACTCGGCGATGCACCAAATGATATCGAAATGCTAGAGGTGGCCAACTACGCAGTAATCATCAAAAATACGAGCGGTACCGGAATACCAAAGCTAAAAAAGGACCTATCTAGCCGCGTGATACGGACCATGCATGAAGCACCGACCGGATGGAACACCGCCGTCTTGGATTTGATGCAAGACCTCGGACTTAGCAAAACAAACAAGTAAGGAATGGGCAGTGGCAGATTTTCACCAACACGGGCGAGTTGCGACGCTTCACAATTTGCGCACCACCCGAACCGAAGAGTTAGAAGCCCAGCTTTCAGAGTTTTGCAAACAGAAGAAAATCTGGCTTATTCTTCCATGTTTGTATTCGGAATTGGAAGGTAATGCCCTGCCCGTCATCAGGGATAAGCTCGCTGAAATTCCGTATATTGACCACGTCGTTATTGGCCTGGACAAAGCAACAGAAACTCAGTTCCAAAGTGCAAAGAAGTTCTTTTCCGAGCTAAATCAGAACCACTCGATATTATGGAATGACGGTCCGCGCTTGAAGGCAATAGATGATCAGCTGGCCGCCGCCTCCTTAGCACCTAGAGAAATCGGAAAAGGCCGGAATGTCTGGTACTGTTTTGGGTATACCCTCGCCTGCGGACAAGCAGATGTGGTTGCCCTACACGATTGCGATATTTTAACCTACAGCCGCGATATGCTGGCCCGGTTACTATACCCGGTTTGCCATCCGAATTTTTCGTATCAGTTTTGCAAAGGCTATTATCCAAGAATAGCAGGCGGAACCCTCAAAGGGCGTGTCAACCGGTTGCTTGTCACGCCGCTTTTGCACGCACTATCGGAACTTTTTGGGCATCTTGATTATCTCAGCTATCTAAAGAGCTTTCGCTATGCACTTTCGGGCGAGTTCGCGATGCAGACGAGTATTCTTAAGGATATTCGCGTCCCATCTGATTGGGGTTTAGAAATCGGTGTTCTATCAGAAGCATATCGCAATCTAAATGCGCGCCGAATTTGCCAAGTTGATATCTCCGACAATTATGATCATAAACATCAACCGCTATCCGAAAATGATGCCAATGCTGGTTTGTCGAGAATGTCTCGCGACATATCCAAAGCATTGTTCCGAAAACTCGCAATCCAAGGCGTCGTATTTCAACGAGAAACATTTCGAACGTTGAAAGCCACCTATTACCGAACCGCGCTCGACCTGATTGAAGCGTATGATGCCGTGGCAACAATGAATGGTTTATCCTTGGACAGAAATTCAGAGGAGCGCGCAGTTGAATTGTTTGCTACAAACGTTGCCGAAGCCGGCGCTCAATTTCTAGAAACGCCCGTCGAAACGCCGCTCATTCCAAACTGGACACGCATCGAGGCGGCAGATTCAATGGTTATGGGGCGGATCAAGGATGCCGTTGGAGCGGATGCGGATGCCGCTTAAGGCGTATCAAGCTCGCTAGCAGTATTGGTTATCCACCGGCATTGGTAAGGTCGAAAATGTATCTCCCCTCCCAATGGTTCAATTGCGTCTCCGCTCAACAAGTCGATCCAGCTTTCCCCCGATATCAGATTCAAAGACCTTGCCGGCATGAGAACATCTTCGTCCGAAATATTGTGAATCGCAAAAATTGATTGGTCTCTTTCGAGACTTTGGCGCCAAAATCCAAATATCTTGTCGCCAAGTTGCATAGTGAATTGCGTAGCATTCGGATGAAAAGCATTCTGTATGCGACGGATTTTGCATCGACGATTGAGTTCCGTCATTGCCCGCACATGAACGCTTCGATCATCGGCGAGGTGCGCACGAAGCGTCGGGTAATCCCACCTATGTCGATTGATTGCACGGTTCACGCCAGACTTTCGCACACCGTCCGTATCGTTTGGGGTCGCCAGGAGCGCGTGAATGTAGATGGCAGGAATACCCTCCAGGGCCAGTACAATGGTCTGCGAGCAAATAAACCTGTCGAACTGATATGCATCGCCTCCCACAGATCCTTTCATCATGTCGTAGAACGTAATGTTCAGTTCATATGGCTTTTCCGATCCGTCAGGCATCGTCCGCATATTGATGAAGCCGCCGAACGATTTTGTTGTTTGTAGCATGAGGTCTATATCGCCAGCGGGCAACAGGCCCTCAGCCGGGCGCATTCCAATACCATCATGGCTGGCACTGAAATTCAGATAAGCGCAGCCTAGGGGCGCCGGCGGCATCGACATCTGCCATTGATTTAAATACTCCGACGTACCGGTCAGGAGCGCATGGACGAGCAAAGGCGGTAGAGAGAAATTATAGATGCTATGCGCTTCATTTCGCATCCCAAAATAGGAAAGGTTCTCCTTATTGGGAACATTTGTCTCTGTAAGTAAAACGACTGATTCCTGATGATAATCGAGGAGCACCCTGAGCAACTGAATAATTGCATGGGTTTCAGGTAAGTGGATACAATCAGAACCAACTTCTTTCCACAAGAAGGCTACAGCATCCAGCCGGATCACTCTTACACCATTCTCGATGTGCAACTTCGTAATCCGCAGAAACTCCAGCAAAACATCAGGGTTCTTAAAATCAAGATCGACCTGATCATGACTGAACGTACACCACACGTGTTTCACCCCATTGGCGGTTTCCACTTCTCGGAGCAGCGGGCTTGTTCTGGGGCGCACAACATCGCTGAGATCATCATTTGGATCTCCTTCGACGAAATAGCGGTCATAGGGTGACTGCCCCTGTAGATAAGCGCTAAACCAGGGCCCCTGCGAGGACACGTGATTGAGAACAAGATCTGACATCAGCTTAAATTCTGATGCAATCCGATTTATGTCTGCCCAATCGCCAATGACGGAATTGACAACAGTATAGTCAGTGACTGAAAAACCCTCATCGGAGGAAAATGGAAAGAACGGCAGAATATGAACGCCGGTAAACGCATCTTTTAAGTAGCGGGTTAGAAAGTCGTACAAGAGGTCGAGTGGCTTATGTACGCCGTCTATAATCGAATGTCCGTAAGTGATCAGAAGCAAATCGTCCTGCGTCCAGTAGCCCTGGACATCCGGATATCTTGGTGTCTCCCTAAGCAAAGCGCTTTCAGGAAAGAAGCAATCGACAACACGTTTGGATAAATCAACGCTGTCTACATCAGGATAGATAAATCCCAATAAATCTTGCAGCTTAGACAGTATATTTGCGCTCACCCATCACCTCGCATCGCTCGATCATTCGCCCTTGGCTGGATACTCTTCAGACCGCCTCTACCCATAGCTTGACGCACATTTCTAAGGTTCCTTTTGTATCCGTTCTAGAGACATCCCAACGAAACCAAGTGTCGGTCGATACGGCTCTACCCTACATTGTCTATAGAATCATACTGTCGCTAAGGATCACAATGCCAACAAAGCTCTTGCCCAGATGCAGCACCGATCGGGCTACCGGGGGGCACTTCCAAAGCTTCAGATAAGATCGGCGTTTCACCATCAAGGCTTTGGCGAATGCGCATTGCGAGAAGCGCGAAGTGCTGCATTTCCTTGTCCGTTCGTGCAGCGCGGCGACCGGTTAGGCGTGTCTCGATGTCTCTCAGTTTCGCGTTCACAGCGCTGCTAACCTCAAACGACAGGTCGGCGTTTCCGGCAAGCTTGATAAGCATCTCAACATATCGGCTTTGAACAATGCGCGCGAGATATTGATGGCGGTCGAGCTCTTGCCGTTCAAATATATAGTCATCTATCTGGATGAGCAGATCGGATGGGCCGAGTGCGGAGCTATCCCTATGCTCATAAGCTGCCAAGCGCTCCAGTCGTGCCGGAGCCAGCAAGGCACCTAGCGAAAGGTCAACCGCGATCGCTGCAGCTGATGGCAAATCAAAGACGGCACCTGTGCGCGAAGAGAAAAGTTCAAGCGATTGTCCCCCACCCGCAAAACCCACATCGCCTGGCGTCAATAAATTCAAAGTACGGTCCGGCAGGTCTAATTGAATTGGATCCAATGTTCGGAGCAATGCATCAATCGCCCGCTGTTGATCAACTTGCGCGACGGGCGTTGCCTCGGCTGGTTCGGCTCCATTTATGCCATAGGCGAAATCCAAACCGCCGACATATTTCGCAGCCGCTGCGACTTGGTAGCGGTGATACAGATAAATCGGAACAATGACCGCATTTAGGTCTGATGTCGCTCGCCCACCTGCCAGTCGGTCAAGACCAAAGCCATCAAGCGCTATACGCCTGACCTCAAGCGTTTCGAGCAAGGTCTCAATGGCATCCTCACCATTGTCCCAAACCGACCCATATGGCTGAGCGGCGCCAGTGGACCTGCCATGGCGATCGGCAGTAAAGCGCAGGCCGGATTGAAAAGCATCTGCGACCATATCATCCAGTGCCGTATCCTCATCTACCGTATCGGGAAATTCTGAATACAGCCATTTTACTGTAAAAATATCCCAAGCGCCCAACCCAACGCCGTAAGCTTCTGAGAAGTCCAGGGTTCCATTTCGAGGCCTTATGAATGGAGCCGGATAGTCCATAACCGAAGCGCGATTGTTTGAGCTGCCGGCAAAATTGTGCGCAAAGCCCAGCGTGTGTCCCACCTCATGTGCGGATAGTTGTCGGATCCGCGCCAGCGAAATTTCCACAGGGTCATTGCTGCTTCCCGTTCCGACCTCAGACACGCCGGCGAGCCCCTCAAAGATCATCCGGTCCTGGCGAACACGTTGTGAGCCCAATATAACATTTGCTTTGAGAATTTCGCCCGTACGCGGATCGGCCACGTGGCCACCATAAGACCAGCCGCGTGTCTCGCGATGCACCCAATTAATCGTATTATACCGAACATCCAAAGGGTGCGCATCATCGGGCAACACCTCAACGCGGTAAGCGTCTTCAAACCCCGCTGCCTCAAATCCTTCGGCCCACCAGGACGCACCTTCGATCAAAGCCTGGCGAATCTGCTCGGGTGCGCCTGGATCGACGTAGAATACGATTGGGTCTTTGGCCGAGCTCGAAGGCGTATTTGGGTCAACACGCTCCAGACGGAAACGGCGAGACAAACGTTGTACAATCTGATCCGATAATTCACTGGAATAATCATAATACCCAAAGCCAATATTGGCTGTACGTTGATCAAACTTTCGCGGTTGGTATCCCGCATCCGGTAGCCGCACAAAAGAATGATGCAGGATTAACGTTATCGATCTTGCATCCGGTGCAGTCGCATAAGTCTGATCGTTGGGTTTCTTGCTGGAAAACGTCAAAAACGCATCCAGTTCGATATTGTCCGGGAAGACCAACGCGTTGTTCAAATCGGCGAATGATCGGTCAGCATCAAGATCATATGCACCAGCATCCCCACCATGTTTAAGGCTGTCGGCAACACCTAACTGATCACGGGTTAGAAAGCTGGTGAGATCTATGAGGATTTGTCCATCCTCATTCTCTGCGTGAATAGTTTGAGACCAAAGGAAGGAGCGGGCAAATGATTGGGCCACGGCCAATTTTTCTCGGGGGTTCTCTGCGCTTGCGCGGAAGCGCCAATTTTCCTGCTCGGCGACGACGCGATTTCCGATTTTACGGAAGCCAACAATGATTCCAGCACTTGCATTTCCCCGGTCTAGCCCGATTGGATTGGAGCCAAGTCCTCCCGTCAGCCCAGTTGTATAGATGAAACGCACCGAAAGCCCGGTTTCGTCAGGTTTTGGCAAGGCGGCGAAGATATTATTTTTCTGGGTATCGAGATAGAGGTCGATAAACCCTGACTTATGTTCCAGAGTTTCTATCGCTTGTTCTAAAGTCTCGCCTTGATCAGCCCGCATAGACGGCTGCCAAATGGCCACAATTATGAATAGCGAAAGCAGTAAACGCACGGCTTAGCCCCTTTGATAGATCCGTCCCTGTTTAGAATAGAACTCGCGCAAACAGGCAAGTCTGAGATGCTGAAAAGCGATCTAGCGCAAACCCACAATTTTGATGCCGGTCAGACCAAATAGTTTGGTGTCGAAACAGCTCAAATACGCTCAAGGGGCGCATAGGGGAAAAGCATCCAATTCGTATCCAATAGTATCATCGCGAGACTAAGGGCGCGATAGGCTCGCTTGATGGGCAAAGGCGCGACCATCTGTGACAATGATCCGATCAAAACCCAACATTGCAGCCATATTATAGATGTCGAAATCCTCATTGAACCCCATTTCGGCAATACTAGGGGCAAGACGGGCAACCGAAGTCATTCCAGCCAGAAGCGCACGAGCCATATAAGGCGTAGCCGCGCCGTCTATGCCAACAATTGTAAAAACAAGTGTCTGACGCTCACCGCCGACCGCTTGGGCGACAATGGGAATGGATCGATCTGTCCCTGTGGTGACCACATTAACTCGATCAACGAAAAACTGACGCTGTTCAGGGCTGGCCCCTGGCATTTGTGGGAACAGAATTGAGGGTGCATCGACACTTGCCGGAGCGGGGAAAAATACATCCTCACCGCTACCGACAACAGATTGGGCATCGGTGAAGGATACCGTGGTCGTGGCAGCGCCCGAAAGCGGAGCAGTTTCGCAAGCGCATAGGATACAAAGGGTAGCCATTGCTGTGGGCGTTCGAGAGAAGAAGCGGGGTTTGGTGATCATTGCTTTTGTGTTCCGTGTGGATGTTGTGCACCCGAAAGGCCAGCCCTCTCCTATCGGATGAGATGAGAGAGGGCGTCGAACGTTTTGATGTATACAAGGTTTGATCGCGCGTTTTCCGGGCGGCGGTTTCAGCGAGCAACTCAGGAGCGTTCTATGCTGCCCCGTAGCTCAGCGAGTTCCTCGGCGGAGAGGATCTTGTCGCCATCAACATCGCCCTTCTCGAAGAGCGGTGCGGGCGCATCAAGCATTTCACTCCTGGATACGCGACCATCGCCGTCGCGGTCAGCTTTTTCGATACGGGCGAAGGCTTCATTGAAGCGCTCGCGACCTCTCGCAAAACGTGGACTGTCATTGCTGTCTGCATAGCCATCGCCGTTTCTATCCAAACGTTCAAATGTGGTGCTCCGAAGTTCAATAACTTCATGCCAGTCGATGTTGCCGTCTCCATTGGTGTCAGCAAGTGCAAGGCGCTCCGGTGTCTGCGCAGCCGCACCGCTAACAACCGTAAGAGTGGCTATGCTGGCGACAAGGATACCGAAGCCCTTGCTGATTGTGGTACGAATGGTCATTGACTTATCCTTTCTGATTGTAAGCCTCTATTTAAAGCCGACTTATCTCGGCCCCGATGGGTAGGTTTGTCTTGGTTCAGAGATGTTGGGCCCAGCGCCCTTAGCCTTGGATCCATATGGCGAGCTAAATGTGTCACCTTAGACCCAGGCGCGACGAAGGCAGGTAGGCGCTAAACCCATGGGTGTTGTGGCGACTACAAATTCTGTGTTCATTCGCATCGCAGCGCTTGTCTAGGCTTCATCCAAGTCCAGTAATTGTGCGGGACGAAGCGCTGAAGCCAATCGGCGTGGTGCGCATCTGGTCCGATCAGCAGTCTTGCCCTACGGGTCTCAACAGCGCGAAGAATGTCGCTGGCCGCATCCTCTGGTGAGGACGTCAATAGGGTTTCATAGCGCCGCGATACATTATTTGTATAAGTATTATTTGGTGTGCTGGCATGGCAGACCATATGGGTATGGGTTCCCGCCGGATGAACGGTTGTTACGCTGGGCCCACCATCAAGCAGTTCGTGGCGGAGGGCCTCAGAGAAACCTCGCAAGGCGAACTTGCTCGCAGCATAGGCCGTTTGGCCCGCCGGTGCGACAAGCCCAAAAAGGCTGTATATATTCACGATATGCGCACCTGGCCTATCCATCATGGAGGGCAAGAAGGATCTGATCAGACGGATTGGCGTTTCAAAGTTGAGCGACATCAGCCAATCGAAATCGGCCTGGGGTGTCGATAGGAAATCTCCAACAATCGCCGCGCCGGCATTGTTCACCAAGAGGTCCAAGCCGTCGAAGATACCAAATAGGTAGTCACTGACATGCTCGGCGGAACCCGGGTCCGAGAGATTGCACTCGATCGTCCAAACACGATCGCTCGCCATGTTAAGGGTAGATTTGCAGTAATCTAAACCATCTTTGTCTTCGTCGACGAGTATAAGGTCTGCACCACGATCATAGAGCTGGCCGGCAAGGGCGAAACCCAATCCGCTTGCCGCACCCGTGACGAGGCAAACAGCGCCCTCGAACTGAAATTGCGCGCGTTTTCGTATCATGTCGATTGGTCCTTATCGGTTATCGATTTAGGTGGCTGTGAATAGTTTACTGACATTTATGTCAATATACATTCTTGTAAGAAATGGCGTTTACCGACACTCAAGATCTACCAGCATCTGCCCTATGTTTCTGAAGGATCGGACAGGGCGTACAAGTAGCCCAGATCTGTCCTTTTTTAGACCCGGGTATAAACTTGTGGACCAACACGGAATAGCATTGTTTTATATGGATTTAATTTATAATTTTCATGACTCACTTTGCACGCCGATAGACAATACGACCGAGATGTTCGGACCCTCATGCGTATTGGGTGCCGATCTATCCATATTGACAGAAATGTTTATATTCATAGCTTCCATGAAAATAATGGAGGCAAGCGCCTATGAACCAAAGAAACTTTTCCGCAAATCAGGGCATAGTCTCTGGCACTTGTCGGGGTGATTTAACGATCGCCCAATCGGAATGATACCGATGCTCGATGGCCGTCTCGGAACTGCCGCATTGATTTTCGCAAGTATCCTTGGCGTGCTTCTGGCCTTGGGCACATCTCTTGAGGTTGAGCCGGGAGACACAAGTTCAGCGGTTGTAACGATCAACGGGCAAGTCATCGAAAGGTCTGAATATGACCGAGCGCTGCAAGCTATCACCAGCGACAAGCGCAATCCAGTGACTGACCAGGATCGAGAGCGAATTCTTACCCGCCTTATAGAAGAGGAATTGCTTATCCAAAGAGGTGTCGAAATCGGCCTTGTGGATCGTGACCGGACAATCCGCGGCGCGATTGTTACGGCTATGATCGATCATATTTTGGCACCGAGCCAGAGTGATCCCGTCGATGAAGGCGATCTGCGGGAATGGTATGCCATGGAAGCAAATCGCTTCAGACCACAGCCGCAAATCCATGTGCGGCCCACATCCAACACGAGCGGTTTGGCTGTGCCAGACGGATTGGTTCCTGCATCCACATTGAGAGACTATATCGGGCCGGCAGCGCTCACACAGGCATTGGAGGCAGAGCAAGGGGTCGCTTTTATGGACGACCAGAACCGCGAATATGTTGTGGTTGCCCGCGAGTGGCCGACGCCTCCCCCTTTCGAACCAAATCGAAACGATATTGAGACGGCATATCGCCGGGATGCGGGTGACAAGGCCTTTCGCGACTACTTGAAATGGTTGGAGATGCGGGCGGATATTGAGAGACGCGATCCGTAATGGCCCGCCTCACCTCTCTCCTACTCCTTATACTTGCGCTTGGAATCTCACCGGACGCCAACGCTCACAATAAAAGTGTTTCATATTCTGATTGGTCGGTAACCGAAGATGGATCAATCATTGCGAGGGTAAGGGTACCAGCCCGTCAAACCACGCTTTTGTTGCGAGACCGGCCAACCGCCGATCCCTACTCAGCCACTATGGCCCACATAGCCTCCCATTTGAAGGTTCTCGAGGACGACCTTGTTTGCCCGCTGACCGGACCGCCGCAGCGCCTTTTCGGCGCGCAGGAGACGCTTGTTGTTGAGCTTCGCTATGCCTGTCAATCAATGACCGGCAAAAGCATCAGTATACAAAGCGATGCATTTTTCGACTATGCCGCTGGCCACCTTCATTTTGTAAGGTCAACCAATGCAATCGACGAGGCAGTCACCGAAACAATTTTAACCACAGGGACACGCCAAACGTGGCTTTTTAGCGATGGGGAGGACCAACATACGAGTGAATCGGACTGGGCCCTGTTGGGCGTCGGCTTTCACCACATCTTGGGAGGCCCTGACCATCTGGTCTTTGTGCTAGGAATATTTCTTGTGACCGGATTGCGCTTCAGCCTGGTTCCGGCGGTGACTGGATTTACGATTGGACATTCCCTCTCCCTCGCTGCCGCGGTCACAGGATTGATATCTTCTGATAGCATGTCTGTTGAGGGCCTCATTGCCTTGACCATCTGGTTGCTTGGTGCCCTTGCCGTGAAAGTCCATTTCACCGCCAAAAATGCAGGTATTCTGCTGTCATCTGCAGGCCTAATTATCTGCGCGTTCCTAATCAGTCTTTTAACCGGCGGTGTAGGCGATATTCTCTTCTGGGTCGGGCTGGGGCTTTTGACCCTTGCTTATCTTTCATTGCCAGCGCGTGACCATTTGTCAGGCGGAATGGTGTCGGTTTTTCTGACCGCTTGTCTTGGCCTCGCCCACGGCCTTGGATTTGCCGGCGGGCTGCAGGAGGCATTCCAGGAAACCGACACACTGTTTATTGCACTCATCGCCTTCAACGTCGGCGTTGAGGCTGGGCAGCTTGCCTTCCTTTGTCTGATTATTGGAATGATCATTGCTATTCGTTCTATTCCATTGATCCGCGATCTTGAAAAACCTGCGCAAATGGCGGCAGCAATAGGCGTGACCATGGCGGGGGCATTTTGGTTTGCCGAACGCATCATTTTCACGAGCAGTCAATTGTAGAAAGAACCGCCAAAGGATCAGGATGGTGAATACATCTTTTTTTCTGGAGAAATGGATGCCTTTTTGAAATCACTCTTTTTAAGCTATACGCCAAGATAAATTGAAATATTCCGGTCGTCCCAATCGTGGTGCCTATCTTCGATGACGTTTCAGCGGCCAATTCATAGGAAGATTATACGACCCAATGCCAGTTAGCCAAAAGAAGCGGACCCGTCGGTCACCCGAGGCGGCACGGGAGGATATTCTTGATTCAGCTGAAGCTCTTCTATTAGAGGTCGGCCCACAGGGACTAAAGCTTGTCGATGTGGCGAAACGGGCAGGTATCGGTCACTCTCTAATTATCCATCACTTCGGAGGCGTTGCAAAAGTTCAGAGCGAACTTGCGGTTCGGATGTGCCGTCGATTGATGGATGAAATTGCCACCATGATGGAGTCGATCGACTTTTCGGGCGATGTGGCCCCTAAGATCATAGGCAAGGTGTTCGACATCTTCGGCCGACCAGAAAACGCCAAGCTTATTGCTTGGCTTGTGCTTTCCAACCAGACAAACCAGCAAAATGAACTTGCAGACCAAAGCTTGGAACTTGGGGCGCTTTTGGCCGAGCAATTGAAAAAGGGGGGCAGAGGACACATGGCAAC
>JBCBAO010000035.1:0-13318 GCA_038532405.1 Pseudomonadota bacterium
GTCTTCAAACGAAAAGCGGCAGCATCCCCCTGCAGCCCTTGGAACATGGAGGGCGCGCCCGGACACATCGAGTGTTTCAGAGGGGGCCGGTGCGTCGAGGGTGAGGCGGGTCCAGGCTGCATCGAGGTGGCTATTTGCCTCCGGTCCAATTGGCGTATGCCAGACCGGCGCTTCGGTGAGGCGCTCCAGCCTATAATCACGAGCCGATACAAGCTCCAAGGTCTCGCATTCTTGTTCGAGCAGTTTGATAAAGGGCAGGAAAAGCTGCCGATTTATCCCATGTTTGTAGAGGTCTTCCGGTGGCCGGTTCGAGGTTGAAACAACGGTCACACCGCGATCGAACAGGGCTTCAAACAGCCTGCTCAGGATCATTGCATCGGCGATTTGGGTGACCTGGAACTCGTCGAAACAAATCAGCCGTGCGGAGGCGGCGATTTTGGCGGCAGCTGGCTGGATGGGATCATCGCCCGCCCCTTTCACCCGCCATTGTGACCTGCGCCGCTCCGGCGGCGATAGGCCTCGCCAATAGGCGAGGAAACCATGGACCTCCTGCATGAAGGCATGGAAATGGACGCGGCGTTTCGGGGTCGTTTGCGTGGTTTGGAAAAAGAGGTCCATCAGCATGGATTTTCCGCGGCCGACATCTCCCCAGACATATAGGCCGCGCACCTTGTCTGCCTTGCGAAAAAAGCTTTTGCGCCGGGCGTTCAAAAGGGCGGTGGCCAGCTTGTCCAAGGCCTGGACGGCGGCATTCTGCGCAGGGTCCTCGGAAATTTGTCCATTTGCCAAGAGCGCGGAATAGGCTGCCAACATCGCCATTGGTCAACTCGTCCCAAGGCTTGTGCTTACAGCGGTCATGAAATGGGTCCAAAGGCCTGGATAGAGAAAGAATACAAAGCCACCACCGAAGAGCATGCCGCCCAGGTGCGCGTCATGGCCGATCCGTGTATTTGGCCGGGTCGAAAAATAAGCTGATACCGCAAAATAGCCGATCGCCAAAAACCAGGCAGGCATTGGGATCGCGAAGAACAGGCCCAGTGTTTCGTTTGGAAGGAAAAGGCAGAAGACGAAGACCACTCCCGATGTTGCGCCTGACGCGCCGACCGCAGAATAGCGGGGATGTCGCCGATTTTCCAAAAGCGACCAAGCGCTGCCGCCGACCAAGCTGACCGCATAAAGGGCGGCGAAGGTGGCCGATCCGAGAATATGCTCCACCGTCGGGCCGAACTCATACAAAACATACATGTTTACAACGAGGTGCAGTATATTGAGGTGGAGAAAGCCCGAGGTCACCATACGGTGGTATTGGCCATCTTGCAGAATAGGGCCGACCACAAACAAATTGCGCCGCATGAACGCCTCGCTTTGAAAGGCGACAAAGCTCAGGGCGATATTCGCAACCACGAGGGCGATGGTTATGGGGGCATCCGTAAATGGCATTGCCCGCCGGTTTCGCGCGAATGCAACCGGCGGGCAAGGGGGAAAGGAAAGGGGATGTATTTTAGGCGGCGCGAATGCTGCTATTCTCTGCACCCGGCATGAGGTCCAGAAGGAAATCTTCAAAGGTTTCAGGTCGTTGAATGAAGCGGTTGAATGGAAGAGCCGCTTTTGAGATGGCGCGTGGACAAATATTGCATCCATATCGCACAGCGTCCGCGACGGCCTCGTCCCTATCTTCGCTTCCGGAGACGACGGCGATGCGGAACTGGCCCATATTGGCGGTTCTGGCAATGGTCATTTCGCCATCGAAACTGTCGGGGAGGGTCAAGTCCAGGACGACGAGGTCGAAGCGTTCCAGGCGCAGGCGGCTTTCCGCTTCCATCAGGGTCGATGCCATAACGAGGTCAACCTGGATCCGGCTGCGCGCTGCCTTGTCGGCAGCGATGGCGAGCATATCTCGAACGGGTTGATGATCTTCGACCCAAAGGACTTTCATTTACTTCACTCCAAATCTTCACTGGTTGGGTCTTGGCCGCCCCAGACCTTGTTCAAGGATATTGACAGCGGGGTCTTGCGGCTTGGTAAAGCGAACGTGACTGAAAGGTTTAAATCGCCATTTTTCTCCGATTTTCTGCCATTTTCAGAGAATAAGGTTGCTTTGGCATTCGGGTCTGGCCGAGAATGTGTAAAACGTGACGTAAGGGCCGGCAAATTGTCGGGGTGTTTTCATGGCTGACAAGCCGCTTCAGATACAAGCTGCTAAGCGCTCTGCCTTTTCCGTGGCCGAAACGCGGACGGATTTACATATCGTCGATGTTTTGATCGAGGAGCGGTGCCCAAGTTTTTCCGGCCACTGGACGTGGCCTGTGACACGTCCGATCCTGTATAACTTGCTGGGATACCGGCGTGCCCGCGACATGGCGGATACGCTTATGCAGATGAATGGGCGGGACTCATTTGATCATCTCGCGGAGACCCTGGACTTCAAATTGACCTTGCAGAACTTCGATCGAATTCCAGCAAAGGGCCGGGTGATCGTGGTTGCCAACCACCCGACTGGGCTCGCCGACGGTGCAGCGGTCTGGCAGGCGCTCAGCCGGATCAGGCGGGATATTGTTATTTTCGCAAATGCCGATGCCATGCGGGTCAACCCGAATTTTGGCGATGCGCTGATACCGGTGGAATGGCTGATGGAGAAGCGCTCACCGGCAAAGACGCGGGAGACCTTGCGTTTGGCTGGGGATGCATTTGCCGACGAGAAATGTGTTGTGATCTTTCCCTCGGGCAAGCTTGCGAAAATGGTTGATCGCCGTTTGACGGAGCAGGATTGGTTTTCCACCGCCGTTGGGCTTGCGCGTAAGAAAGCCGCGCCGATTGTTCCGCTCCATGTCGGATCGCGCAATTCCCAGCTCTATTACCTGTTTTCGACCCTGAACCCCGAATTGCGGGACATTACGCTCTTCTACGAACTTCTGAACAAGAAGGGCTCGCATTTCCGGATGAATTGTGGGCCGCTGATTACGCCGGACCGGCTCTCTGGCGATGCGGCGGCCATCACGTCCGACCTTAAGGACTATGTTGCCTATACTCTGAAGGACGATCCGGACGCCGTCTTTACCGGCTAGGCCTTTGTCCGGTGGCGACCTTGGAGGGCCGCCACCTTGAGCTCTAGGCGGGCAGGGGGCTGCGCCGGTCCCGATCGCCATACCAGTCGACATTTCGGGTCAACCACATGGTGAGGGCGATGGCCGCAAAGCTTGCAAATGCGCCGGCGATCAGTGCGTTTCCTTCGGCCCGCATCAGCATGTAGATCAGGCCATAAATGGCGCTGAGGATCGCAAAGGCGCGCAGACCATATTTGCGGGATCGGAAAACACTCGTGGCGTAGGCCGATGTCAACGTGACCGTCATGGTCGCGGCGACGAGGAAGGCAAGGCCAAAGGCAATGCGCTCTGAAAGGGCAAGCAGCAAGAGATAGAAGATCGACTGGGCGAGCCCGACGAGCACATATTGCGCCGGGTGGGCGCGCAGTCCGCTTGTGACCTCGAACAGAAAATAAGAGAGGAACACAAAGCCAACGAACATTGCTGCATATTTCAGGGCGCGTTGGACGCTTTGATAGGGGTTGGCCTCGTGGATGAAACGTGTGGCCATGTCCCGCCGATTATACGCCGTGACCTCGTCCAGGGACAGGCGCGGGCCTGCGCCGGGGGTGCCGCGGGCGAGATAGGGCACGCGCCAGGTAGCCGAAAACCCATCTTCAGTGTCTCCGACGGTATGGGTGTCGGGGAGGGTGCCGCCGGTAAAGCTCGGGCTTAGCCAGTTCGATTCCATCTCAATCTCGGTATCCTTCGCGAAGGGGCCGAAACCCAGTCGCTCCGCCCCGGAGATGAGCATGTGTACGTTGACCTTGAGTGGGTCGTCTGCCGTCTCAAGACCGGCAATATTTGCCGCGGCGAGGCTGAGCGAGGAGGCTGGCACGGGGTGGTAACCCCCATCGCCGTTCCATTGATAGCTGGCCGGTTCCAGGGGCACGTCGATGCCATTGACCTGAAGCTCGATTGCATCTTTCAAGCCGCGGGCATCGCTGAGGCCGGTATAGAGGCGTGCATCGTTCCAGATCGGTGTGGCCCCGTTTGGAACAGCCTGGCGCAAAGCGGCGGGATCGAAGACGGCATCAAAAACGATATCTGCGGTATAGACCGGCACGAGATGAATACTGCGTTTGCGCTCTTCCACCTCGACGATTGAGCGCGCCGTTCCGGTTTCGGCATAGGCAAGGGCGACGCCATAAAAAACCTCGCTCGGTTTCTCTGCATCGGGGGTATAGGAATAGGGCAGGGCAAGCACCGGGCCGAGGACCGATTGTTCCCCGCCAACTTTTGAAGCGACCTCCCTGAGGGCCATCTTTGCCCCTTCGGAGCGCTCATGGACAACGCCGTAAACGAACAAAGCTGGAATAGCCATGAGCAAGGCCAATCCACAGACAAGCAGGAGTTTTAAGCCCGTAGAGCGTTGTGGCATGACGCCTGGCGACAAAAAGCCTTGGCCGGGCGAGGCGCGCGGCGGAAGAGGGGTCTCAGACATGAGATCGATCCTTGGTTCAAGATTGTTACGGAGTGGACATGTTTGGTGATCTCATTTGACCGGAGCACGGCTGAGGCGTGGCCAAATCGGCACCATGCGGCGCCGGATCCGTGGCGACCGATGGTTTGAATCGCCGTGACGGGCGTGTCGCAATCGGTTAAGTGGGGTCCCATGATTGGCCCTATCAACCCCGCGCCCTTTGATGATCAGAAACAGCATTGGACCGAAATTCGCGTCTATTATGAAGACACCGACTTTACCGGCATGGTCTACCACGCGAATTATCTCCGGTTCTTCGAGCGCGGACGGTCTAATCATTTGCGCGATGCCGGGATTTCGCACCAGGCGCTGTTGAAGCGGCCGGATCCGGCAGCGTTTACGTTGACCCGGGTCGAGGTTGATTACCGCCGGGCGGCCCAGGTTGAGGACATTCTAATGATCCGTACGCGTTATATGGGTACCAAGGGCGCGCGGATTTTGTTTCAGCAGACCGCTTTGCGCGACGATGAAGTGGTCGCTGAGGCCGCGATTACGGCGGTGCAGATCCATGCCGATGGTCGCCCGCGCCGGCCCATTCCTGAAATCGCCGAACATCTGAAAGCCTATATTTTCCAAGGCGAATAGAGGTATTTTCCACCCATCGCGGGCGTGTTAACCCACTGAAAACCAATGCAGGTCCAGCGTCTCCTGCGAGTCGAATGCAAGGAAACCGGGCGACGTCACCTTCTCGCCCAATTTACAGGACAGAAGAGACGGGCTGGAGCCGAGTGCTTTTTCTCAGCTTGCCGGACAATGAATCAGGAGAGTTCCCCGCCATGTTATCTGCAATCGGAGCTGCTGTGGCCGGAGGGGCCGTTAGCGAGGTCGCCAGTGATTTTTCCCTGGTAAGCCTGCTTCTGGAAGCCCACATCGTAGTGCGGCTGGTTTTGCTATCTCTGGTGATTGCAAGTCTCTGGTCTTGGGCTGTGATTATAGAGAAATGGTTTTCACTCGGATCCCTCCGCAAATCTTCGCAGCGGTTTGAAGACGCATTCTGGTCCGGCCGGAGCGATGGTTTGGAGGGGCGGCCAGGCCAGGGCGGGGGTGATCCGGCGGCCCGGGTTTTTGCCGCAGCGTCCCGTGAATGGAATGATGCGCGGCGCGTGGCGAGTGATGCGGAGATCGGGCCACTGGTTGATCGCGCGGAGCGGGCAATGCGGGCCACGGTCGATCGGGAGGTTGGACGGGCGTCCCGGGGAACAGGCGTTTTGGCGACGGTCGGGTCTGCCTCCCCTTTTATTGGTTTGTTCGGTACGGTGTGGGGCATCATGTACGCCTTTATCAATATTAGTGCGAACAATGATACGAGCCTTGCGAATGTTGCCGGCCCCATTGCGGAAGCCCTTTTTGCCACGGGGCTAGGCCTCGTTGCGGCCATCCCAGCCACGATTTTCTATAATAAGTTTACCGGCGACATTGCGCGGTTTGCAGACCAGCTGGACACGTTTTCCCAAGATATTCTGGTGCGCCTTTCCCGGCGGGCTGCCGATGGGTCAGGGGGATAAGCGATGGGAGTTTCGCTCGGATCAGGCGGCGGCGGGCGGCGGGGCCGCAGGGCCTTTAACTCTGAAATCAATGTCACCCCCTTTGTTGATGTGATGCTCGTGCTTTTGATTGTCTTTATGATCACGGCCCCCTTGCTGACGACGGGTGTTGACGTATCCCTGCCCAAGGCAAGCGCTGATGCCCTGCCGAACGAGAATGACGAGCCCCTTGAAATCACCCTGCAGGCCGATGGCTCGCTTTATATTCAGGAAACGGAGATCCCGCGCGCGGAATTGATCCCGAAATTGCGGGCGATCACAGGGGAAGGCTTTGAAGATCGCATCTTTTTCCGAGGCGATGGCGAAGCTGCTTATGGTGATGTGATTAACATCATGACGGAGGTCCAGGGAGCTGGCTTCCGAAACCTTGCCCTTGTGACCGACCCAAAGCGGGAAGGGGCGCGCTGACCCGATGATCCGCGGCCTTCCAGCCTCAATTCTCTTGCATGTTGGTGTGATCGGGTTCGGTTATCTGGCCGTGCCTGCATTTACGCCGCCGCGAGAGGAGTTTGTGGTGGTGCCAATCGAGCTGATTGATATTGGTGCGGTGAACAACATCGCGCCCGTGGTGCGGCGCGAAGAGGTGGAGCCTGAGGCCGAAACGGTTGTTCCTGAGCCAAACCTGGAGGATTTTCTGGAAGATCTGGATGTCCTGCCCGACGAGGTTGCTCCTGAGGAAGAGGTTGTTCCGCCAGCTGCCGCCGAGCCTGAAGAAATCGTGCCGGTTGTCGAGGAGGAGGTCGTGCCGGAGGAGACCGAGCCGGAAGAGGACGAGCCTGAACCTGAACCCGAGCCAGAAGAGCCGGAGCCAGAGCCGAAGGAGGAACCCAAAATCGTTCCACCGGAACCAAAGACCGATGCCCTGGATGATATTCTGAACAATGACAATCTCTTCAATCGGGAGCGCGAACCGGTGCGGGCACCGGCCCCCGCCGCTCCTGAGACAGAACTTGAGGACGAAACACCGCCGCCTGATCCGCGCCGCGGGGCTGGCGACAGAACAGGCAATACGGCTCGGATTGAGGCGATTATCCTCGCCCAGATGAAGGTTTGCTGGCGGACGGTGGAGGATCTGCCTGAGCCGGATCGTCTCGCCGTGACCATCCAGGTGAACCTGAAGCCGGACGGGACCCTGCGCGGGGATGCGGAGCTTGTCAGCCCGCGCCGGGCACCAATTGGCGACCGCTTCATGCAAGTGGCGATTGACCGGGCCTTGCGGGCGGCGCGGACCTGCCAGCCTTATCGTTTGCCGCCCGACGACTATGAGGAGTGGCGGGAAGTCGTACTGAATTTCCGCCATCGCCGATGACGGATATAGACATGAAATTGAGACTACGGAGGTGTCGCGAGATGCTAAAAAGACTGATAGCGGCAATGGCCCTTGCGATAACGACAAACATCATGTTCGCGACCGCCCAGATCGTCGTGGATGTGACCGAGGGAACGATCAAACCCTATCCCATCGCCATACCCGATATGGCGGCAAAGCCTGGGGCCGAGGAACTGGCCACACAAATTTCCGAGGTTGTGCGGGCCGATCTGGTATCTACCGGGCTTTTCGAGACAACCGATCCGGCGGCTTTTATCCAGCGAGATCTCTCCATCCAGGTGCAGCCGCGTTTTGCTGACTGGCGGATTATCCAGGCCGATGGATTGGTTGTTGGTGAGGTTGAGATCCTGGCCGATGGTCGCTTAAGCGTTTCGTTCCGGCTTTGGGACGTCAATGGCGAGGAGGTGTACCGGCTCAATGGCCAGGCGGGGCGCCGGCTCACCACGACGCCGGACAATTGGCGCCGCATGGCCCATAAAGTGGCCGACAGCATCTATACGCGCTTGACCGGGGAAGATGGGTATTTCGATACGCGGGTTGTCTATATCGCTGAAACCGGGCCGAAGACCGCGCGTGTGAAGCGTTTGGCCGTAATGGATTCCGATGGCGCGAATCAGCGGTTTTTGACGTCGGGCCAGTTTACGGTGCTGACGCCGCGGTTTTCCACGTCCGATCAGGAAATCACCTATATGTCCTATGAGGGCGGGCGGCCGAGGGTCTACATCTTCAATATTCAGACCGGGCGCCAGGAAGTTCTTGGGAATTTTCCGGGCATGACGTTTGCGCCCCGGTTTTCGCCGGATGGGCGATCGGTCGTGATGAGCCAGGCCCAGAACGGCAATACGGACTTGTTTATTATGGATTTACGGTCACGGCAGACGCGGCGTTTGACCGATCATCCAGCCATCGACACATCGCCGTCCATGTCTCCGGATGGCCGCCAGGTTGTCTTTAATTCCGACCGCGGCGGGTCGCCCCAGCTCTATATCATGAACACCGATGGATCGCCGTTGAGCTGCCCGTCGGGTGGGCGGGATGTGGCGTGTCGCATCACCTTTGGGCGGGGCCGGTATTCTACGCCGGTCTGGTCTCCCCGGGGGGATCTGATCGCCTTTACCAAGCAAACGCGAGGCCGGTTCCATATCGGCGTTATTGGCAATGACGGGGAGGGGGAACGCCTTCTGACGGAAGCCTATCTCGATGAAGGCCCGGGCTGGTCGCCTAATGGCCGCGTCATCACATTTTTCCGAGAAGGCCGCCCCGGCGCGGGCCCGAAGCTCTGGTCGGTCGATCTGACTGGACGGAATTTGCAGCAAATGGATACATCGACGGATGCCTCTGACCCGGCATGGTCTCCGCTGTTGGATTAATGAAAGAGCTGTGCTTCATTAACCATCGGCCTAAATTAATTGCAGGACTGCCAAATTCTTGCCGGATTTGGACCACAGGTTCCGCGAACTTTCAGCCCCCCTTGTCATCTCGGTGACATTAGGGACAATTAAGACCCGGCGCATTGCGTCGAATTCGCAAGGACAGGATGGGAGCCTTACCATGCACAAACTGATGAAATGCGGTGCCGCAGCTGCGGTTTTGATTGGCTTGGGCGCATGCGCCTCAACGCCTGTTGAAGAGCCGCAAGTGGAAGAAGTCGCCGAAGTCGTGACGCCGGAGCCGGTGCGCCCCGCACCACCGCCGGTCGAGACACAGCCGCTGAACCAAGGACCAGCTGCTGGCACGATTGAAGATTTCCGCGTCAATGTTGGGGAGCGGGTCTATTTCGACCTTGACCAATGGCGCCTCGACGACACCGATAAAGCCATCTTGCAGCGCCAGGCTGCCTGGCTGCAATCATATCCTTCGGTCCGCATTCTCGTGGCCGGAAATTGTGATGAGCGCGGCACACGCGAATACAACCTTGCCCTGGGCGAGCGCCGCGCGTCGATTGTTCGGGATTACCTCGTCGGTCTCGGTGTAGACGGTGCACGTGTAGAAACCGTATCCTATGGTAAGGAACGCCCAATTGATGGTGGAAGCAATGACGCCGCCTGGGCGCTGAACCGGAACGGGTTTACGCAGATCGTTTCTGGAGCCCGCACCAGCTAAGGCAAACCCTTTGCCTGATTGGCTGTTTTTTGCGGCCGGGGTGCCATATTTTCGCCCCGGCCGCTTTGCATTTTAAGGCCATGTCTATGTCGCCCCGATTATTTCTCGCGCTTATGTTTTGTTCTGCTGCAGTCAGCCTGCCGGCCTTTGCCCAGGACCGGCTCAGTCGAGCCGAATTGACCGCTGAAACCCGCCGCCTGACCTCTGAACTGTCTGGCGTTGATGAACGCACCAATCAGCTACAGGTTCAGAATGCAGACCTTGCGCTGAAAGTTCGTGAATTGGAAACCGAGAATGCTCAGCTCACCGGGCGGATAGAGACCTTGCAGTTTCAGCTGAGTCGCAGCCGGGACGAGGTGGCGCAGATGCAGGCCGATGATCAGGAAATCGGCCGCCAGCTTGATCTCCTTCGTCAAAAGATCGTGACGCTGGAAGCCATCGCATCTGAGCAGAACAGATTGATTCTCGACGGGCAATTGTCCCCGGACGGGGCTCCGCTTTCGGTTATCTCCTCGCTTGGGTCATCCGCACCGGATCCAACAGAGACGCGTCTCACCTCATCGGTTCAGGGTGAGGGTGGGGCCGCAGCATCTTCGCCGGAAGGCCTTGGCACCTTGGCCGCCTCTGATCTGCCTGGCGAAGCCGGCCCGTTGTTTGCCGATGCCAAGGCAAAGCTTTTGCGCTTCGACTATGCTGGGGCAGAGCGCAGTTTTCGGGCGTTTCTGGACCGCTTTGGCGATGATCCGCAGGCAGGAGAAGCGCAGTATTGGCTTGGCGAAGTTTTGTACCAGCAGCAATCCTATGATGCGAGCGGTGCGGCCTACAGCGATATGATCCGCAACTTCCCCGAAGATGCGCGGGCACCGGATGCACTCGTGAAGCTTGGCCGATCCCTTCGACTGGTTGGGGAGGCGGAGAAGGCTTGTGGTGTGCTGGACACATTGCCAACCCGCTATCCGGACGCGTCTCCTGTCACGCGGAACCTGGCAAATGTTGAGCGATCACGGTCCGGGTGCGAGGGGTAACCGATCCGCTAGACTCCCTTTTGGATGAGCAATGCCGTTGGGAGCAAGGCCCGATCGGTGTTGGTGTTTCGGGCGGTAGCGACTCCCTTGCCTTGCTTGTGCTTACCCATGATTGGGCCGTTCGGCGGGGGCGTTCCCTGATTGCCCTAACCGTCGATCACGGGCTCCGCGACGGGTCCAGGGCAGAGGCAGATTATGTCGCTCGTGTGTGCGATGGGTTGGGTGTTTCCCATCAAATCCTCAGTTGGAAGCCTCCGGGGGCCAGTGCTTCGGCCGCCGAGGCGCGACTGGCTCGGCATACGCTTTTGGCCAATGCGCTCCGCCGCCTGGGCGGTCAATATCTCTTGCTTGGGCATACAGAGGATGACCAGGCTGAAACCGTTGCCATGCGATGTCAGCGGGGAGGGGGCGGGCTCGGTCAAGCTGGTATTCGCCCCGTGACGGTATCGCCCGTTTGGCCAGATGGGCGCGGCATTATTCTGATCCGGCCCCTTCTCTCGGCGCGTCGGGGGCAATTGAGAGATATTCTCCAGGCGCGAGACCTGACCTGGATCGAAGATCCGACGAATGCTGACCCCGCCTATGAGCGGGTGCGAATGCGAGCGGCACTCGAAACGGCACCGGAGCGTCGGAGAGATATTCTGGCAACCCAGGCAATTTACGCAGATGCGCGCCGGCGGCAGGACGCAAAATTGGCGGACTGGCTTCTGAAACATGTTAAGGGCTCAACCGATGGGCTTGTTCGATGTCATATTGGCGGACTTGGCGACGAAGACCTGGCCGAGGGCTTAAGTTGGTTGCTGATGATCGCCTCGGGAACGGCGCGGCGGGCGCGGCATCATTCGCGCCTGTCACTTGCCCAGGATATTCTCTCGCGGTCCGATTGGAGCGGTCGAACGCTTGGAGGGGCTTGGATTGCGCCAAGGAAGGGCATGATTTCGATAGCCCGGGACCCGGGCGGGATAGAAGACCGGCCCGCGGCGGGGATGGAGGGCGGCGATATCTGGGATGGCCGGTTTGAAGTTGTCGGGCCTTGCTCCGGGGCCGGCCAAGGGCCGGGTGTCGCAACGCCCGAAATTGGGCCAATGGCCCGTCCCTCCTATCCCCATGACTTGGCCGCTCGTTTTGTCTTGAAATGTCTTCTTCCAGGGCGCCTGGAGGCCTTGCGAGGCGCGTTAAGCAGGCCGTCCGTTGCAGTTTAAGTGCTGAATTGTCGAGCATGGGTCGATTTTCCGTTGCAGCGCACTTATATATTGCAGCTGAAGCAAATTGCGGATCTGGATCTATGATGAACATGCGAAACCTTGCCATCTGGGCATTCATCGGTGTGGTGCTGTTGGCGCTGGTTATGGCCATGCAGGGCAATATGGCGGCCCAGTCGATCCAGGAACTCAGCTATACCGAACTTCGCAATGGTGCGGCCTCCGGCACAATCAGTGAGGTGGTTATCGAGGATGACCGGATCACCGGCACACTTTCCTCTGGAGAAAACTTCGTCACAAAGAAGCTTGTCTTCGATCCGGAACTGCCGGCCTACCTTGCGGATAATGGTGTTGACGTCACCGCGAAGCCTGCCTCGGGCGGGTTCAACTTTGGAACATTTGTCAGCCTTCTGTTCCTCGCGATGATCGGTTTTTTCATCTACATGCAGTATCGCCAGATGAATGGCGGCGGCGGTGGCCGCGGGGCGATGAATTTCGGAAAGTCTCGGGCGCGCCTCCTGACGGAAAAGCACGGCCGCGTAACATTTGCGGATGTGGCCGGCGTTGATGAAGCAAAGGAAGAGCTTCAGGAAGTCGTTGAGTTCTTGCAGGACCCCTCCAAATTCCAGCGTCTCGGCGGTAAAATTCCAAAAGGTGCGCTGCTCGTTGGCCCTCCCGGAACCGGTAAAACGCTGATTGCGCGGGCCGTCGCTGGGGAAGCGAACGTGCCGTTTTTCACAATTTCCGGGTCGGATTTTGTCGAAATGTTCGTCGGCGTCGGCGCAAGCCGTGTACGCGACATGTTCGAAAAGGCAAAGAATAACGCGCCCTGTATCATCTTCATTGATGAGATTGATGCCGTCGGCCGCTCGCGCGGGGCCGGTCTCGGCGGTGGCAATGACGAACGTGAGCAGACCCTCAACCAGTTGCTCGTCGAAATGGATGGGTTTGAGACGAATGAGGGGATTATTCTTATTGCTGCAACGAACCGTCCCGATGTGCTGGATCCGGCGCTTCTTCGCCCAGGCCGGTTCGATCGGCAGGTAACCGTCGGCAATCCGGATATTATCGGCCGGGAAAAAATCCTGATGGTGCACATGAGGAATGTTCCGACCGCGAGCGATGTCGATGCCAAGGTGATTGCCCGGGGAACGCCCGGCTTTTCCGGTGCGGATCTTGCCAATCTGGTGAACGAAGCGGCCTTGCTTGCAGCCCGCCGGGGCAAGCGCGCGGTCGCAATGCGTGAGTTTGAGGATGCCAAAGACAAGGTCATGATGGGCCCTGAACGCCGGTCCATGGTCATGTCGGAAAGTGAAAAGGCCCTTACAGCCTGGCATGAAGCCGGCCATGCTATTGTTGCGATGAAAGTGCCGGCAGCAGACCCTGTGCACAAGGCGACAATTATTCCGCGGGGCCGAGCCCTCGGCATGGTGATGCAATTACCGGTCGACGATAAGCTCTCCATGTCCAAGATCGAAATGACATCCCGTCTTGCGATTATGATGGGCGGCCGTGTCGCTGAAGAAGAACAGTTCGGCATGGACAATG
>JBCBAO010000036.1:0-4615 GCA_038532405.1 Pseudomonadota bacterium
CGTGCTTATCGCCCATGACCTGGATTTCGATATGGCGCGGCGATTGCGTTTATCTGTTCGAGCGGGAGTGTTCGATCCAGCGGCGCAATCAGAAAGTGATCGAGGAAGCACCGAGCCCGCTTCTCGATGCCGCCACCCGCAAGAAAATGGGTGAGCAGGCCGTGGCCCTGGCCAAGGCGGTGGATTATGACAGTGCTGGAACCGTGGAATTCGTTGTGTCCGGCAAGGATAAGGGCTTCTACTTCCTGGAGATGAATACCCGCCTCCAGGTGGAACACCCGGTCACCGAAATGATCACCGGGGTAGACCTTGTTGAGCAGATGCTACGCTCTGCCCATGGTGAAAAACTCAATCTCAAGCAGGATAAGCTGAAGATCGGCGGATGGGCCGTTGAGTCCCGCGTTTATGCCGAAGATCCCTATCGAAACTTCCTGCCGTCGATTGGGCGGCTGAAGCGGTTCTTCCCACCTGCAGAAGGCAAGCTTGGCCAGGGAACCGTGCGTATGGATAGCGGTGTGCGCGAGGGCGATGAGATTTCGATGTTCTACGATCCGATGATCGCAAAACTCGTCACCCATGGAAAAACCCGCGACATTGCCCTCGATACCCAGGCTGAAGCCCTCGACCGGTTCCACATCGAAGGCATCCAGGACAATATTCCCTTCTGCGCTGCGGTTATGGACGAAGCGCGCTTCCGCTCTGGCAACCTGACCACGGCGTATATCAAAGACGAATTTCCGGACGGGTTTTTGGGGACAGAGGCGACGGACCGCCAGCTCGACTTCCTTGTTCTGGCGGCGGCCTATGTCCATGGCCTGGAAGCCCGGCGCGCGCTGGCCGTTGGGGGCATGCAACCGGGCGCAGATTTGCCTGCGGATTGGACCGTCATTCTCGGCAGCGAGCACCATGCGGTGAACATGGCCCTCGGCGATGGGGAAGCCACCCTGTCCCGTAATGGCGGCAAGGCCCACACCCTCGTTACCGATTGGGTGCCTGGTACCAATTTGTTCGAGGCGGTTCTGGATGGGGAGCCCTTTGCCGTTTCCTTCTCACAGCGAAAGGGCGGCCTATTTGTGCGCCATCGCGGCGCGGCGCTGCCGGTGATTGTGTGTTCACCGCGCCATGGCGAGCTTTATCACAAGCTGCCGGAGAAAGTGGCCCCCGACACATCCAAGCTGATCATTTCACCGATGCCTGGATTGGTGGTTTCCATGGATGTTCAGGTCGGCCAGGAGGTGAAGGCCGGGGAGGGTGTCTGTGTTGTCGAGGCGATGAAAATGCAGAATATCATCCGCGCAGAGGCGAACGGAAAAGTGTCGGCGATCCATGTCGAGGCCGGCGCTGCCGTGGCGGCGGACGAGGTGATGGTCGAGTTTGAATGATCGATATTCTGGGCTACGCCGTTGTCTGCGAAGCCGATTGTATTGCCGATGCCAGCGGGCGGATGCCAGCCTCGTTGAAGACCGAGGCTGAATGGGCATTTTTCCAAAATGGGCTGGATGCCTGCGACGCCGTTGTGCTGGGCCGCAAAAGCCATGAGGTGACGCCAAATCCGAAGGCCCGCCGACGTCTGGTTATGACACGGGGCGAAACCGCGCCCCGCCGTTTGGGACAGGCCCCGACGGTCCTCTGGAACCCCGACCATGCCGATATGCAGGAGGCGCTGCAGCTGTTTGAGACGGGCATTAACCGCCTCGGCATTACCGGTGGCCAGGGCGTCTTCGACTATTTCCTAACCGGGCCCTCCGCCTATACCCACTTTTATCTCAGCCGAATTGCCGGAGTGCTGTTGAGCGGCGGGCAGACCGTGTTTTCCGATATGCGCGAAGCGGGCCCTACGGCGGAGGACTGTTTAAGCGCTGCGGGCTATACCGCTACAGAACACCGACAGCTTGACGAGGTGTCTTCTGTTGTTCGGTGGACGCATTCCGCCTAGAAACTTATCGAAGAACAATGTAGGACGGGAGCCATCTAAGAAGGAGAGCTTTATGGGGATCGCAGGCATCTTGTTCAATCCCAACGGCCGGATCACGCCCAATCAGTTTTGGCGGGGCATCATTGTTCTGGTTGGGCTGCAAATCATCTTTCAGGTTCTTGCCAATTATGGGCCAGCAGCTTTGGCGGGCATTATCAGCTTGCTTGGGGTGCTGATCGTCTATCCGTATCTCTGTGTTTACGGAAAGCGGCTCCATGATGCCGGCAAATCGGCCTGGTGGTTCCTTCTCTTCGTCCTGGGCTATGTTATTTTATCGATCATTAGCCTGATGCTGATCCCGGGCCTTTCAGAATTCTTCGAGGAGGCCATGACGTTTGCAACAGATGGCGATCAAGCGGCCCTGGACGCGTTGACCGTGGAGTTCGGCCGCCGTGTGATGCCGCAGGCCCTTGCTGGAATGGTTCTTATAAATGGTCTGCTGGGCTTCCTGGTTGCCCGGCTTGCATCGGATCCCGGCGCGAATGAACACGGCCCGCCGCCAGGCAGCGATCAACTGGGTGAGACGTTTACCTAATGGACGAGACTTATACATCCGGAGAGCCGTTGGATCCCAAACGGCCATGGATTACGAACGCGGACAATCTGCCCGCCAGCATGAATTGGCTGCAAGCGCTGCTGAACCCTTTTGGCCGGTCGCCCCAACTGCACTTCACCCGGGGGTGGACCGCGTGTTTCATGTCCCGGCTTATCCTGATCGCGCTTGTGGTGCTTATCCCAAGCATTGTTGCGGTTGCAGGTGGTGAAGCCGATGGTGTCCGGTCCGCACTTGGTGGGACACTGATGATCACGGTGATCCTCACGGAGATCTTTTCCTTTGTGCTTCACAATCGCCGCCTGGCCGATGCTGGCCGGTCCGGGCTCTGGGCCGGCCTTGTTCTTGCGCCTGCCATTCTCGCGCTCGGGCTTGTTGGCACTATGACGCCAGGGCTTGTGACCCAACACGCCGAAGTCGTTGCGAAAGCCGAGGCGGAAAAAGCGCGTATTGCTGCCGGTGAGCCTGCACCTGAAGCCGATGAGGATACGGACCGTGCGGAGCGCGGTGATCGATCGCGGCGCAGGGGAGGCCGGGGTCAGGGGTCCGATGAACCGCCGAGCCAGCAGGCTTTCGTTGTGGGCAAAGTCATGCCCCTGGCAGGCACCGTTTGGTTTGCGTTGTCCGGTCTTGTTATGATCTGGTCGCTCATGTGGGTTG
The DNA here is from genome assembly GCA_038532405.1 of Pseudomonadota bacterium. Lineage (GTDB taxonomy): Bacteria > Pseudomonadota > Alphaproteobacteria > Caulobacterales > Hyphomonadaceae > CALLCD01. Next base: position 3,189 of record JBCBAO010000036.1, read on the forward strand.
CGCGGCTGCCGAGCCGTGAAACGCCGTCCTAAACCGTCTGCTCTGGACGTTCTGGAACCAGCGGCGCTCCGATAAGGGTCTCGGCATCGAAGACGTCTTCGAACGCTGCCCTTAAGGCGATATCGACTTCTTCCATGGATGTGGTGAGGCCCAGGTCGAGAAGGCTTGTCACCCCCAATCCTTCGGCGTCGATGCCGCATGGTGTGATGCCATCGAAATGGGAGAGGTCCGGTGTGACGTTTAAGCTAATGCCATGGAAACTGACCCACCGCTTGAGGCGGACCCCTATCGCGGCGATCTTGTCTTCGTGCAAGGGGCCGCCCGGCCGGGTCCTGTCGACCCAGACCCCAACCCGCCCCTCCCGGCGTTCACCGCCTATATTAAACGAGGCGAGCGTGGCGATGATCCAGGCTTCGAGATTCTGGACGAACCGCCGCACGTCCCGCCCACGCACGTTGAGGTCCAGCATGGTGTAGGCGATGCGCTGACCTGGGCCGTGATAGGTGTATTCGCCGCCCCGTCCCGCATCGAATACGGGAAACCGATCAGGCTCTTTCAGGTCAATTGGCTGGGCGCTGGTGCCGGCGGTATAGAGTGGGGGGTGTTCGAGCAGCCAGATGCATTCCGGCGCGCCGTCCGATCGGATTGCTTTGGCCCGCGCCTCCATGGCGCTGTGGGCCAGGTCATAGGGAACTGGGGTCTCGGAAATCGCCCATTCAATATTCGGGGGGAGTGCCATGGTCTGGATATCGAGGTGCGGGGCCTGGCCGTCAAGTGACCGCGAGCCAGATGCAGGTGCCGGCGACGCCGAGCTGCACGAGCAGGGATCCTATGGTTCCGGCCAGACGCCCGAAAGACCCGCCGCTTGACCGGCCAAGGCCAAGGGAATGAAGTGTGCGCGAGACAAGAAGCGCGGCTCCAAATCCATGAATCAAAAGGGTGTTTCCGCCCATGATCGCGATACCAAGGAGGCCTAGGAGGATAATCGGCACGTCTTCAACGGCATTGCCCTGGACCCGGATGGCCCGCTGCATCGGCTCCCGTCCGCCATCGCCAAAGTTGACCTTTTCAGCATTCCTGGCGCGGCCGACATTTATTTTCAGGGCCAGCAATAGGGCGACATGTAGGCCGATCCATAACCCAACAGCTTCAAATTCGCTCATCCGATCAGCCCTCCTATTGGCATTGCGGCGGCACACTAGGCCATCGCAGGCGATGGGTATAGCACCGCGCAGCTGCAGCAATTGCGGGCGCGTGGCAGAATATTCTGCGCGGCGTGCGACGGGCCCCTTCACAAATTGCCAAACACCGGTGTATACCCCGCGCTCTACCCATGGCGTGCGGCCGTGGCGGAACTGGTAGACGCGCAACGTTGAGGTCGTTGTGGGGCAACCCGTGGAGGTTCGAGTCCTCTCGGCCGCACCATC
>JBCBAO010000036.1:4713-13300 GCA_038532405.1 Pseudomonadota bacterium
CATTGCAGTCTTGGCGAGTGTGGGGCTTGCTTTTCTTATGCTTGGCCAAGCCGAGGCCCAAAACCGCATCGTCTCCGTTGGTGGGGATGTTACGGAAATTGTCTATGCGCTCGGGGCCGGCGACCAAGTGATCGCAACGGATTCGACCAGTGTTTATCCGCCTGAAGCGGCGCAGACGCCCAAGGTTGGATATGTTCGCCAGTTGTCTGCCGAGGGCGTTCTGTCCCTGGAGCCAGATCTCATCCTGATCAGCGGGGCAGCTGGTCCGGATACGGCGCTGGAACAGATCCGCGCCTCCGGTGTACCAGTTGTCCAAATGGAGACGGCTTATACGGTGGACTCCATAATTGACAAAACAAACCGCATTGCCGAGGCTCTCGGCAGGGATGCCGAGGGAGACGCGCTGGCTGCAGAAATTTCAGCGAGTTGGGGAATGTCCAAACAACAGGTTGCAACCGCTGATCTCTCGCCGCGGGTTCTGTTCTTTGCAACTTTTGCCGACAGTGCGCCGCGGGCTGCGGGGGCGGAAACGGCGGCGCAGGGTGTGATCGATTTGATAGGCGGCGAAAATGTTTTCGCTGACCAGACGGGGTACAAATCACTTTCATTTGAAGCCGCCGTTGCAGCCGATCCTGATATTATCCTGGTGATGGACCAAAACGTGATACGCGCCGGCGGGCTCGAGGCGCTTACCAGCCATCCGGCTGTGTCACTAACCACGGCGGTCCAGACAGGACGCGTTTTTATTGTTGATGCTGTTCGCATTATGCAATTTGGTCCGAGGACACCGGAAGCTGTGTCCCAGTTGGCAAACGAGATCTCAGAGGGGCTCTCTGGCGAGGGATGACCGATACGGATTTGGGGCAGGGGCGCACGCGGAGCTTCAGCCATAAACGCAGCCATCGCGCACGGCTTGTCCTTCTTGTCTGCGGAGGCCTCGCCTTATTGGGAACATTTCTCGGGGTGGTCGTGGGGCCCCTGGCGATCGGCGCGAGCGATCTCATTGCCGTTCTCTTGAAGAGTGTTGGGATCGGGTCGGCTGACGGTGTCTCGAAGGTAAAAATCGGCGTCATTGAGAACATTCGCATGCCGCGGGCGCTCCTTGCTGTTCTTGTTGGTGCGGCACTTGGGACGTCGGGCGCGGCGATGCAGGGCTTCTTTCGCAATCCCCTTGCTGATCCGGGCCTTATCGGCGTATCGGCGGGCGGTGCACTTGCCGCGGTGGCGGTGATTGTGCTCGGCGGTGCAGCCTTGTCTGGTCTTGTTGATCTCCTCGGCCGGTTCGCATTGCCGCTTGCAGCTTTTGCAGGAGCCTTGGCCACGGTCGGCTTAATTTACCGCGTTTCGAGCTTGGACGGACGCGTCGTTGTGGCGACCATGTTGCTTGCTGGTGTTGCGGCAAACGCCCTTGCCTTCTCCGGGATTGGTTATCTGACATTCCTCGCCGACGATGCGCAGCTTCGGGACCTGACCTTCTGGACCCTGGGCAGTCTCGGCGGTGCGACTTGGGCGCGGGTCATACCGGCGTCCTTGATGATGCTGATCAGTATTTTTGGCCTTATGACACTCGCGCGTCCGATGAATGCCTTGCTGCTGGGTGAGGCAGACGCGTCGACCCTGGGGGTGGATGTCGAGCGGGTCAAACGCCGCGCCGCGATTTTAACCGCCCTCGGGGTTGGAGCAGCGACCGCCGTGTGCGGGATTATCAATTTCATCGGCCTCGTTGTGCCGCATCTTGTGCGGCTCATGACTGGGCCGGACCATCGCTATGTTTTGCCGGGGTCCGCTTTGCTCGGTGCGACACTCGTTCTTTTTTCCGATCTCGTTGCACGCATGGCAGTCGTGCCTGCTGAATTGCCCCTGGGTGTTGTGACAGCCGCCATCGGGGCACCGTTTTTCTTCTGGTTGCTTTTGCGCGATAAGCGGCGGGAGAGCATGGGATGACCGCGGAACTTGCTGGGGTAACCGTGGAACGGGGTGGACATGCGATACTGAAAGATGCGCATGTTTCATGCCCGCCGGGCGCATTTACCGCTTTGTGCGGACCCAATGGAGCGGGGAAGACGACCGCACTCAGCGTTATGACGGGGGCATTAATCCCCGATGCAGGCACGGCGCGCCTGGAAGGTGCGAACCTGTCCGATATCCATCGCTTGGCTCTGGCGCGGCGGCGTGCGGTTGTATCCCAGTCCAGTCAACTCGGCTTTCCATTTCAGGTGCACGAGGTTGTTGCCATGGGCCGGGCCCCCCATCACGGGCATGCGGCACCTTTGCGAGATGACGCGATTATCGCCGAAGCGCTGGAGGCGATGGACTTGATGACACTGGCGGAGCGGGACTATCTCAGCCTATCTGGCGGTGAACGCCAACGCGCCGATATCGCGCGGGCTCTGGCCCAGGTTTGGGATCCGCCGGCCGAAGGCGGCGCGCGTTGGCTCTTTTTGGACGAACCCACCGCAGCATTGGATCTGAAATATCAGATCGCACTCATGCAGCGCCTAAAGGCGCTCGCCGGTGAAGGGTGGGGGATCGTTGCAATTCTGCATGATCTGCAGCTTATCAAGGAATATGCCGATACCGTCATCATCTTTAAATTGGCCGAAGTGGTGGCATCGGGTATGCCGTCCGAGATGCTAACGGGCGATCGCATTCAATCGGTCTTCGATCTTGAAGCGCCCTATACTCTGGTTTGAGAGATTGACGGCGTCTCGTATTTTGCGCGCAAGCGCTCAAAGGCATCTATTTGTGTGCTGAGCAGTTCGCCATCGGGTCCACGGCGAACAAACGCCTTGAAAATGGATCCGCCGTCCGCATCGAAAAATTGAACAGAGTAGGACGGTCGACCAAAAAACGGCCTCGCGACAAATGCAATATCTTGGCAGGCCGTCTGCCGGATATGGCCGCTGAACGGGGCGCTGCCCTTGAAGTTCAGAAACCCGCGACCGGGCTCAACGGGTAGAATTGGCGAGACAATCTCGGCGACGAGACTTTTCGAAATGATGACCACAAGCATAGGCCCCCAGCCCGACATGTCTCCGATAATTTCGGAAATATGTGTGCCTGGGGCGAGGGCCCTGAGGTGGGCTGGCAGGCTCTGAACGACATCGAAAGTCGTTACGCCATGGGCTTCTGCTACATATTCCAGAACACCGTCGGCATTCTCAGCAAGATGCGCCCGAAGCTTGGCCTGCTCGTCCGGCGTCATGGGTCAGGCTGTGACCTTTGTCCCGATAATTTCCTGAACGGGGCTGAAACCTTCAAACTCCGGATGTCCGAGGTAAAGCGACCGGTTGTCGCCTGCGTTTTGGTGAGCGAGGCGGAAGGCTTCCGATTTTGTCCATGCCGTAAAATCTGCTTCTGACGCCCAAATCGTATGGGAGGCATAAAGCGTATGGTCCTCATGGCTTGGACCTTTCAGAAGCCGAAACTCCTGAAAGCCTGGCACTTCATCCAGATGGGTTTCGCGTTCTTTCCAGACGCGCTCAAAGGCTCCCTCTTGGCCCGGCGTGATCTTGAAGCGGTTCATTGCAATAAACATGGTTTGGTCTCCTCGTGTTTCAGCGTTTGGCTGGCGCTGATAACCAGGCCAATTTACCCATGATCGCGCCTTTGGGAACCCGGCCCATGGCCTGGCTGGTGACGGAGTGACGGCTAAGGCCCTTGAGCGCAATGCCCGCCGCTGTCTCGTTGACGAGCTGTTTGACGATGGTGCCGTAGCGCGGATGCTTCACCAATAAAATGTCACCGGAGCCATATGCCGCCCGGCGTCGAAAGCATGCAAAACTCCCGGCTGGCACCTCCGGTTCCATACTTGCGCCTGCAATCTTAATGATGTGCCAGCCGAACATTAGCTGCCGAGTATGGGATATACGACCGGCAGACTTGGCGGATAGGGGCAAGTGCTGCGTTCTGTCTTGATCGATTTTGTTTCCCAGAAAAGCTCGGCAAACTGATTTACAAGCTCAACCAACGCCAATGCATCTTCCCGGTGAACGTCCTGCTTGCAGGCGCTGGCTTTTTGCATAATGGCATGCACAAGGCCGTGCACATGGGGATGGGCCTCAAGCAGTGGGGCCTTGAAATAGTCACCCCAGATGACGCGGATTTCCTGCTTCACTTTTTCAGCTTCTTCTTCTTTGCGCAGCGTGCAGCGACCGAGGAAGTTTGCAAGCGCAACGGGGTCTTCCGTGGAGCCTGCTTTCTCGTGGGCGATATCCATAAGCCGGACCACAGACACCGCTGCAATCAATGCAGGACCCGGATCGTAAATTCCGCACGGAATATCGCAATGTGCCGATGCTTGACCGACAAATCCAAGCCGATCCAGCGCTTTCAAAATGCCATGTATCACGTTTAAATCCTTACATATTTCAATAATTAGTGCTGGGTCGCGCCGAGGAAAGCAAGCACCGTCTCGGACGTTTCCTTTGTCAGGCGATCACACATATCCGGCGCAGTTGACCGGCGCAGTTCTATTTCCGAGATAAGACGTCCGACATGTTCAGCGCAGGCCGATTGCAATGGACGACAGGCATTTTGGCTTTTTATGGCGACAAGGAAAATCCGGACCGCGGCGGTAAGTTGATTTAAGCCCATATCCGCTCGGCCGGACGTTTCCCAAAGGCGTGCCGCATTGCCCGCTGAGACAACCATCATTGGCGCAGCGGCTGACGCAAGATCAGCGCGCCCGTTCCAGGCATTGGAAAAAATGATACGGGCCTCATGGTAGGCGAGGGCATACAATTTGTTCGCGCGATGGAGCTCGCCCGCATCGAAAGCATCATTGCCGCGCATTGTGAGATCTTTCCAGCGATCATCGAAGCGCGATGTGTGACTGGTCGTTTGGGTATGGGATGTACCGGCGGCTTCGTCTCTTAACATGTGTCAGACCGCCGCTTGATGAGCCGGTAGGCAATTGCACCGGCGATCACCGACATGACGCCAAGGGCAATCGGGACCGCACTGGATGCGACCATCGACGTACTGTGCTCATGGTGCGCGGATGCCGTTGCGTTTAGAAGTGCCAGGCTGGCGAGGCCAAGCCCAATTGATTTATTCGTCATTCCGTAATCTCCAAAGTTCGGTCGGCTTTATGCGGCGGTTGCGCATATTGCCTGAAGGTCTGATGGGGTTAGCTCGCAAAGGCTTTCTCGACGACAAAGTCACCGGGTGCTGCATTGGAGCCCTCGGTAAGACCTGATTGTTCCAGCAGGTCTTTGGTGTCTTTGATCATATCCAGTGATCCGCAGATCATGGCCCGGTCTATTGCCGGATCGAAACGGTCCACGCCGAGATCCCGGAACAACTGGCCTGTCTCAATCAGGGTTGTGATCCGGCCCTGGCAGAAGAAGGCTTCGCGTGTGACCGTTGGGTAGTATTGGAAGCGTCCTGCAACCAGCTCTCCAATCAGGGGGTCACCGTGTAGGCTGCTCGTCAGATGCCGTCCATAGGCAAGCTCGGTGGCATATCTGCAAGTATGGGTCAGGATCACGGCCTCGAATTTCTCATAGGTTTCCGGATCGCGCAGAAGGCTTGCAAAGGGCGCGATGCCGGTGCCCGTGGAGAAGAGATAGAGCCGCTTTCCAGGCTTTAAAGCGTCCAGCACCAATGTCCCGGTCGGTTTTTTGCCGAGCAGGATGGCGTCTCCCGCCTCGACGTGTTGAAGCCGCGAGGTGAGGGGGCCATCCTCAACTTTGATAGAGTAAAAATCGAGGGCCTCATCCCATGAGGGACTTGCGATGGAATAGGCACGCAGGAGCGGTTTTTCACCCACCATAAGGCCAATCATAACAAACTCCCCGGACCGGAAACGAAGGGTCGGAGGGCGCGACACGCGCAATTCGAAAAGCGTGTTTGTCCAATGTTTGACGGATTGGACGGTTTCGAGCGTAACGGATTTGGGAATTGAAATCGTTTGGGTATCGGCCACGGATCAGGACCTCGCTTCAATTAAGGTCGATGATTCCTGTTCTGGATACTGCGCGATATCTCCGCTTCGAATAGGAGCGCGAATGAGTATCCCCTTGCTGAGAAAACGCCAGGCAATCATCCGAAGGTCGGAAAGGTCTTGTTCCGCTGCATCCTGCCCAATGGCGCGCGCGAAGTGCAATTGCGCGCCATGGATATCTCCGCCCTGAGCGGCGGCAAAGGCGTGGAGCAAAATTGTTTCTACAGGTGTTATCCGGCTCGCCTTAGGTGTGGACCATTTGTCAGCGTCTCCCGCCGCATCGGTCAAAGATGCACCAAGGCGCTTCAGATCGTTGTAGATCTCCCGGCCCTCAGCGCGCCCAAAGCGCCTGTCAAAGGCGCAGAGGGAACAGCATTCCAGCTCTTTTCCGTAGCATCCACATCGCATGGCCCAGAGTATCAGCGAGCTGCCGAGCCCTAGGCCACGTAGATTTTCACCCGAAGGTTGGTTTGGAGATGTTTCGTCGTACAAAGTGTTGCTCCGGAGAGAAGAAAAGGGGCTGCGGCGCGGTGCATCGTTCTGGGAGGAGAAGGTTTGCCGCCTGGCTGTAATCGCCTGCGCCGCAGCCAAGAGTATCAAATGGTCAGCAGTTGTCCCCCGCCGAGATTGGTGAGCGCGCTTTCAAGCCAGAGACGATGGCTGTCGATAAGCTCGACTTGCTCGCGAATCCGATTGTCCGGCTCGTGGAGCAAGTCTGCGCGCCATCTGTCGAGCTCCAACAATTGGTTTGTGAGCCAACTGATCGTATCTCTGTCTGTCCCCTGAAAAGCCATGCGTGCCTCCGCGTCAGTGATAGGATCGGAGCACAGATGCGAATGAGTTGCAAGAGCAAAATATTCCAATTTTTGCGTCTTTTTGGTAGGTCCATGCTTTTCTTCAATTTTTAGTTTTGGATGACCCTATTATGGATTGTCGCTAATCGCCGGTATTGGGGCGCGGGATTGTCGCCTTGTCTGCGGGTTGGGAAGGGCTGCCCCTGGATACCCGGGCATGGACCAAGCTGCCCGCAAAAGCCCGGCGAATAGGGCCGATGTGTTTTAGCCAATTGTAGGGACGCATCCTGGATGGAAAAGGATCGGTATAAGTCTGAATACTGACCGGGTCCCACCCCGGAATGCCGGCAATGAAGCTGGGCAGATCGTCGAACGATATGCCCCAAGGCATGGCCGGGGCCGTATAGTGTTTTGTGACCTTTGCGCCTTTGAGGGTCTTTTTGGAAACAAAGGGCGTGATTGTATCAAAGAACAATTCTGCCCCCGGGAAGCGCTTTCCAATTGTGGTCATGAGTGACCGAATTTCTTCTGCCTCGAAATACATAAATAGCCCAGCAGCTGTAATGAAGGGAGAGGTGCCGCTTGGGACGTGGTCCATCCAGGAAATGTCGAGTGCTGAGCAATCGATACAGGTCGCATTGGGGTGGTCCGGCAATAAGCTGTTGCGTGTCGCGATCGCATCGGGGACATCAACGGATATCCATTGAATGTCTGGATGATCCAGTCTCCAGAGCTGCGTCTCCAAGCCTTCGCCAAGGGCGACAACAACCGGGGTCTCAACGCGCTTGGCGTAGTCCGCGATGAGATCGTCCGTGACGCGGGCCCGGATTGGGTGAAATGCGGTGGGTTTTCCAAAGCTGCGCTGGAAATCGTAATTGATCCTGCCAACCAATTCGACAGCAAGCGGGTCCTCAATTAGCCGCGTGTTGCGGCGCATTTCGGCAGCGCGGTTCCAGAGTGGCCAGAGCATCGTCTCCGGCACGCCGCTTAACTGAAGATCGATTTTGCCCATGGCTTATCACCTCCAATCGGGCCATCACGTCCTTGCTGTCATCATAGAGAATGCGATCCATTCGCAAAAATCAAGCCATCAGGCCTAAGCCCTCTCCTTTCTCGACGCGAAACAAAAATATCCGATAATTTGAAAGACTGTTATTGCAACTCATTTGCAATTATGGTCTTCAGAGGGATGTGGATCGGTGAAAATTTAAGCGTGATGCGTGCGGCGCGCACCGAAAAATCTTTCGCCCCCAGCGCCAATTGGTGTCGACGGGCCTGGAAAATAGGGTGGGGCGGGTCAAGCGCCCTGAGTGGTCAGATAGAAAGTCCGAGGATCAAGTAAAAATGAGCAATAACGTGTTTCTGGAGACGGTTTGCGTGCCTGAACTGGGTGAGGGGACGGCCCTCATGATTTGGGGGTTCCGGATGTGTGCACTTGGCCGGTCAGAGTGCGGCTGTCTGGAAAGGTGTTTTGACCAGAAATTTGAGCCCGATGTCTCCGATTACGTTGTGGAAGAACTCAAACATGTTGTTCGCCAGTTCGGAAATCATGGAAAGCGCGGCATCTATCTCGGTCAACCGAATTGCATTCACATTACCCATGATGAGGCGTCTATTCTGAGCGCCCTTGCCGCAGCCCAGGTCGGAGATCAATCGCTCCGCGATGCCCATGTCACCTGGTTACAGGTTATGCCGCCATCTTTGGAATTGCAGGAGTCCCTGGACCGGCTCGCCCAGGCGTTTCTATCGAGTGACTATGTTATCGAGCATCCGCTTGAGCATGTCACCGACCATAAGCAAAAATTTGAGCGGACATTATTGATGGGGGTTGGCGGCCACGCCTGAA
>JBCBAO010000037.1:0-13165 GCA_038532405.1 Pseudomonadota bacterium
ATATAAGGCTTGTCGAGCCGCTGCCGGCCCAATCTGTCCCATATAAAGCGGGACTTATCCGACAGCCATTCCTCGTTCACCTCTTCGTTCAGCTGTGGGAGAACCCGCATCACGGCGTCGCCCTTTGCGTCAACGCGGATAGCAGCACCCATGCCGTCCATCACATCAATCGATGGGACTTTTCTAAGCTCCCAAGGCCGCGCATTGAACGCATAAGGCTTCGAGGTCAGCGCACCCACCGGGCAAAGGTCAATCACATTGCCAGATAAATTAGAGGTGAGAGACTCTTCCAGATAAGTGGTGATCTCAGCGTCCTCACCCCTTGAAATCATACCGATTTCTTCAACGCCCGCCACTTCAGCCGCAAAACGAACACAGCGCGTGCACTGGATGCACCGCGTCATGATCGTTTTGACCAGCGGGCCCATATTCTTGTCTTCAACGGCCCGCTTATTCAGCTCGTAGCGAGAGCCGGAGCGGCCATACGCTACCGCTTGGTCCTGCAAATCACATTCGCCGCCCTGGTCGCAAATCGGGCAATCAAGTGGATGATTTATAAGAAGAAATTCCATTACACCGGCGCGCGCCTTTTCGACATAGTCACCAGATGTCGAGATATTTGGCGGCGAACCGTCAGGGTTCATCCGCATATCGCCAACTGTCTGCGCGCAGGAGGCAATCGGCTTGGGCGCGCCATGCCACTGCACGAGGCACATTCGGCAATTGCCCGCCACAGACAGGCGCTCATGGTAGCAAAACCGCGGGATCTCCGCGCCCGCCGCTTCACATGCCTGCATCAACGTATAATGCCGCGGCACTTCGATTTCATTGCCGTCTACGACAAGTTTGAAGGTATCAGTCATCGGCCAAACTCCGGATAGGCCTGGGTCGATAGAAAGCCCATAAATATCAGAGATATTGCAAAAAGAATTAGGCTTGGCCGCAGCCGGGTAGATGCGTCCGCCAGCGCTTTCAACATGTCCGCAACAACGCCGGCAACAGCCTTCGCCTCTGCTGCTGCAGCGGTCGCACCGACAACGCCGCCGGCAAGCTGTTTCCCCTCTTTCAAGGCCGTAAATATGTTATCGCTACTGGCGTTTAGGCGCTTCAACTCTCCACTTATTTCCGACAGGGCTTTCTTTTGATCCGCCGTAGCCGCGCGCTCTCGCGGCAACAAAACGGCCACATCGACGAGCACAACAAGAAAGGAAATGATGCAGAATGCCGCGCCGATTAAGTTCAAAAAGTGATACCAGTCAACGCGGTGGCGGGCAGCTTCTCCGGTCGCTTCGATGAACTGGGTGAAAGAGCCAGCTGCATTCGCCTCGAGCAACTGAACACATGCAATGCTGGAAAGCTCCGCACAGGCATTTTGAAACTGCTCTAGTCTATCTTGAAGCTGCGTCAGTCTCTCCGCCGACAGTGCCAATTCGCTCGTCGCCTTGGATTGCGCAACCGCCGAAGCCACGTACTCATCCAGCGCGGCATCCACCGCATCACAGAAGGCAGGGCGAACCTCCGGAGTTTCGGACTGTAGATTTCCGCAATGCTCTGACAAATCTGTCAAAACCGCAGATAAATTGGGAGCCTCTTGAGCACAGGAGACCTGGGCGGCGAAAGCGACGAACAAGAGAGAAGCGAGAAATCTCAACACGTCTTTACTCCGCCGCAACCACAGCGCCCTGCACGACGGCGCGCGGCAGGCGGTATTCATTGATGCGTTCTTCAATTTCATGGCGGAAATGACGTATCAGCCCCTGAACGGGCCAAGCTGCTGCGTCGCCTAGCGCGCAAATGGTGTGGCCTTCAACCTGCTTTGACACCTCCAAAAGCATATCGATCTCATCGTGCTGGGCCTGGCCAGCCGCCATCCGCTCCAGCACCCGCCACATCCATCCGGTTCCCTCCCGGCACGGCGTGCACTGGCCACAACTTTCATGGCGATAAAAGTAGGATATCCTGGCGATGGCCTTGATCAGATCCGTCGACTTATCCATCACAATGACCGCCGCAGTTCCAAGGCCGGACTGCAGGTCTCGCAGCGTGTCGAAATCCATCTTCGCATCGATAATCTGCTCAGCCGGTACCATCGGCACGGAGGAACCACCTGGAATAACAGCCTTAAGATTATCCCACCCGCCCCGAATGCCACCGCAATGCGTATCCACTAACTCTCTGAAAGTTAGAGACATTTCCTCTTCAACATTGCAGGGATGGTTCACATGGCCGGATATGCAAAACAGCTTTGTGCCGGTATTGTTTGGCGCGCCAAAGCCGGCAAACCACTCCGCGCCACGCCTTAAGATGGTCGGCGCAACGGCAATCGATTCGACATTATTAACGGTGGTCGGGCATCCATAAAGCCCAGCATTTGCGGGGAATGGCGGCTTTAGGCGCGGTTGGCCTTTTTTCCCTTCAAGGCTTTCAAGAAGGGCGGTTTCCTCACCACAGATATAGGCCCCTGCGCCATGGTGAACATAGAGATCAAAATCCCACCCGTTCAAATTGTCCTTGCCAATGAGTTTGGCCTCATAGGCCTCTTTGACGGCGATCTCTAGAGCTTCGCGCTCTGCAATATATTCGCCGCGTAGATAGACATAGCATGCATGGGCACGCATGGCCCGGCTCGCTACCATGCAGCCCTCTATCAAAAGGTGTGGATCGTGGCGCATGATCTCCCGATCCTTACACGTCCCGGGTTCAGACTCATCTGCGTTCACGACCAGATAGTGTGGACGATCCCGCACTTCCTTCGGCATGAATGTCCACTTCAATCCCGTTGGAAAGCCTGCCCCACCCCGCCCGCGCAGGCCGGACGCTTTGATCTGGTCGCAAATCCAATCTGGCCCCTGGGCGAGCATTTCCCGCGTCAGGTGCCATGCGCCCCTCTGCTTGGCCGCTTCAAGACCTGGCGAATGCAGGCCGTAAAGATTGGTGAAGATGCGATCCTTGTCTTGCAACATATCAGGCCCCCCAATCCTTGAGCTTGCTTTTGAGCATTAGACCGCCGGTTACAAGGGCAACTGGCAACACGACGAAAATGGGAACAGGGTCACGCGTCACGAAAGATGCGAGGCCAGCCATGATAACAGCGATCACCATGATCCAAACCATGTAGCGGCTTGCACGGTCGAGCATGGCTTTCTTGTCTTCAAGCAAATCGTCAGACATCCGGCTCCTCCTTACTCGACTCCACATCGCCAGCGTCGACCCGGGTCGAAAACTCTGTCGACTCTCCCGCAGCAAGTTTCCTCGCCTGGGCAATCCAATCCTCTCGGGCAATCCTGCCCGGAAAGCTCAAGGATACCTCCACCCAGGCAACATTCTCAGCGGTCCAATCTGCGATCTGCGAAAACGTGTAGATGCCGAGCGCGTTGAGCGCCTCTTCGTTCTTCGGTCCAATCCCACTAATGCGTTTGAGATTGTCTTTTTCCGCATCGGACAGGGCAAGCGCCTTGGGCCGGTTCGCATCTATGAGGGTTGTTTTTTCTGCGCCATCATCGCGCTTGGCGACCGACATGGGGGATTTGTCCACCTCTATGCTTTCCGCCGGCACCTCCGGAGACGTCGCTTCTGGCAGATTTGGCAAGACCGCAATCGACGTATTGCGGGACCCATCAAATAAATCTTCATCGTGAAGGCTGGTTGGCCCACCCTCCGGCGCGCTGTTAATCCTGTCCACGAAAACGCCGGGTTCTACGGCCACCCCATTGCGCAATTTGCCGAGGATTTCCCCGAAAGAATCCGGTGTCAGATCTTCGTAATAATAGTCATTGATCTGGACCATCGGCGCGTTCACACAGGCGCCAAGGCACTCCACCTCTTCCCAGGACAATCGGCCATCGTCGGTTACGCGCATTTTCGGCCCGATCATCTGGCTCGCCACCTCTTTCAGATCGTTTGCGCCGCGCAGCATGCACGGTGTCGTACCGCAAAGCTGAATATGGTGTTTGCCCACCGGTTGCAGGCGAAACATCGTGTAAAACGTCGCCACCTCATAGACACGGATATAGGGCATCTCAAGCCGATCCGCGACGGTACGCATCGCCGGCTCAGAGAGCCAACCCGCATTGTCCTTTTGGGCGAGCCAAAGCAACGGAATGACAGCCGACCGCTTTCGATCTTCAGGATATTTGCCAAGCCAAAACGCGATCTTAGGTTCGGTCGCCTGGGCAAAGGCGAAGTCCGCATCGCCTGCTTCAATATCGAAACGCCGCACCCCCATCAGGCCGTTCCTTCCTTGGACAGGGTGACATGGCCTTCTTTCGTTAGCCCCCAGTGCGGATTATAGGCCACCTCCCAGGCATTGCCCTCCGGATCGACAAAATAGCCGGAATATCCACCCCAATCAGCTTTGTGGGGCTCCTTGGCGATTTCAACCTTCCGCTCCCGTAGCCGACCGAAAATTTCATCTACCTCCGCAATGGAGCGAGCATTGTAGGCAATCGCAAAATTCGGACAGGTGCCCGGCGGGCAGCTATTGCCCATCATCCCTATATCTTCATGCAACTTCTCGCGTTCCCAGAGCCCGAAGACAAAACCGCCCATATCGTACATGGTTATCCCCTCGGTCAGAAAAGGCGTCAGGCCGAGGACATCAGAATAGAATGCGCACGCAGCATCCATGTCCGAAACACCTAGCGTAAGAATGCTCATGCGTTGTTCTGGAAACACGGCCATTAGCGATCGATCTCCCCAAAAACGACATCCAATGATCCAAGAACTGCGGATACATCGGCCAACATGTGGCCCTTACAAAGATGATCCATGGCCGCAAGGTGTGGGTAACTGGCAGCCCGGAGCTTCGCGCGGTAGGGCCGATTTGTGCCATCAGCAACCAGATATACGCCAAACTCCCCCTTTGGCGCTTCCACCGCCGCATAGACCTCTCCCTCGGGCACGTGGAAGCCTTCGGTGTAAAGTTTGAAGTGATGGATAAGCGCCTCCATCGAATTTTTCATATCGGTTCGGCGGGGCGGGGAAACCTTGGACCCAGCGAGCAGGACTTCGCCCTGGGGCATCATTTCAATGCATTGCCGCATGATTTTGACTGATTCCCGCATCTCCTCCATGCGGCAAACATAGCGGTCATAATTGTCCCCATTCTTACCGACGGGGATTTTAAAATCGAGTTCGGAATAAACCTCATAGGGCTGCGCGCGACGCAGATCCCAAGCGAGGCCCGACCCACGCACCATCACCCCGGTAAAGCCATACTGGACAATCGTTTCCCGATCGACGACACCGATGTCCACATTGCGTTGCTTGAAAATACGGTTTTCGGTGATCAGACCTTCAATATCGTCCATTGCCTGGCCGAACGTTTCTGTAAATGTCCAAATATCGTCAATCAGGTCTTGGGGCAGATCCTGGTGCACGCCTCCGGGGCGGAAATACGCTGAGTGCATCCGGCTTCCGCTGGCACGCTCGTAAAAGACGCAAAGCTTCTCACGCTCCTCAAAGCCCCACGTAATTGGTGTTAGCGCTCCCACATCCATCGCCTGGGTTGTGATGTTGAGGATATGGTTCATCAAGCGGCCAATTTCGGAATAAAGGACGCGGATGAACGAGGCGCGCCGGGGCACTTCAAGACCAAGCAGTTTCTCGATGGCAAGACACCACGCATGCTCCTGGTTCATCGGGGCTACATAGTCCAACCGATCAAGATAGGGCAAAGCCTGGAGATAGGTCTTGTATTCCATCAATTTTTCGGTGCCGCGATGGAGCAGGCCAACATGGCTGTCGACGCGCTCGACAATCTCGCCATCAAGGTCGAGAATCATGCGCAGCACGCCATGGGCCGCTGGATGTTGCGGGCCAAAGTTCAGCGTAAATGTCCGCTTATCTTCCGGCAGATCCTGTAGGTCGTCAGCCATCGCTCGCCTCGTCACTGGTGACAGCTTTCTCATCCCCCGGGATCACATTGGTCATCCCCTCCCATGGGGAGAGAAAATCAAAGTTGCGATATTCCTGGGTCAGGTGAACGGGTTCGTAAATTACGCGCTTCTGGAGATCATCGTAGCGAACCTCGACATGCCCGGTTAGGGGAAAATCCTTGCGCAGCGGATAGCCCTCAAAGCCATAGTCCGTCAGCAACCGTCGCAAATCCGGATGACCTGAAAACTGAATACCATACATATCGAAGGCTTCACGCTCATACCAATTTGCTGCCGGAAACAGATCGACAACGCTTGGAACAGTCGTGGCCTCATCGACCTGGAGCTTCAATCGAACCCGCTGGTTCAGCTTCATGGACAATAGATGATAAACAACTTCGAAACGTTCCGATCGCTCCGGGTAATCGACCCCGCAAATATCGATAAGTGTTTCGAACATGCACTCGCTATCATCGCGAAGAAACCGAATAACAGGCTCAATATGGTCGCGCTCGACCAATACGGTCAGTTCACCATGGCGAATGCGATGGCCCTTAACGCCATGGGTCATGCGCAAGGACAGACGCTCTGCGAGCGATTGAAGGGCATCGATATCTGGCATCGGTTTGGCTCCTAGCGCTCGATCGAGCCTTCACGGCGGATCTTTTTCTGCAATTGCAGGAGGCCATAAACGAGCGCCTCGGCAGTTGGTGGGCAGCCGGGCACGTAAATATCGACCGGGACAATTCGATCGCAGCCCCGCACGACGGAATAGCTATAGTGGTAATAGCCGCCCCCATTGGCGCAGGATCCCATCGAAATCACATATCGCGGCTCCGGCATTTGGTCATACACCCTGCGCATGGCCGGTGCCATTTTATTGGTCAACGTCCCAGCGACGATCATGACGTCAGACTGGCGGGGGCTTCCGCGGGGGGCAATTCCAAAACGCTCCAGATCATAACGCGGGTTAGCCGCCTGCATCATTTCCACAGCGCAGCAGGCGAGGCCAAAGCTCATGAACATAAGAGATCCGGTCCGGGCCCAGGCGATCAGATCATCCGCAGACGCTGTCAGGAACCCTTTGTCGGCCAGCTCGTCAGACAGCCCAGCATAAAATGGGTCGTCTAACCGTACATCGTGTCCGCCTTCGACGCCGGCACGGCCAGCACCGAGCGCGTAAGGCTTCGTTCCATCGGCCATCGGTTACTCCCATTCCAGCGCGCCGGAGCGCCACTCGTAAATGAACCCAATCGTCAAGACGCCCAAAAAGGCGACCATGGACCAAAACCCAATAAGCCCAACGTCTCCAAGGCTGATTGCCCAGGGAAACAGGAACGCAACTTCTAAATCAAAAATAATGAACAAAATGGCGACAAGATAAAAACGCACATCGAATTTCATCCGAGCATCATCAAAAGCGTTGAATCCACACTCATAAGCTGAATTTTTCTGCGGATCAGGCTTGGACGGCGCAAGAATGAGTGCCCCCACGATAAACAGGAGCGACAAAGCGAGTGCGAGGCCCAAAAATATAAGGACCGGAAGATAATCCAGGGCGAATCTTTCAAATTCCGTCATTGATTATACTTTCTAACACACTTCGGGAGGGGCGTATGCCGGTTTCGCTCGGCACGCAACCACTCTTGGCAATCGAATTTTGCCCTTTATGACAAATTTTTGAGCATGGGGGTGTGTGACCGAGCGTCACGTCCGATCAAACTTGCACATAGGGCCTTTGTCCCGGTCAACCGGAAGGATTGAGGGTGGATAGATCAAGGTCAGAAACAAAAAAGCACGACGCTTATGATCCATCCATAACGGATCGGCACCCCTTACCGGATATGATTCGCGTATTTGCCTTGATCGGGATCGCAACCGTCAATGTCGGTCTGTTCGCCTGGCCGTTCGATGCGGGATATTTCAACGCGGGACTGCAGACCCAGGCTGACGATTGGGCCTATGGCATCGTGAACACACTGCTTCTTAGTAAGTCCCATGCACTGTTCTCGCTCATGTTCGGGGCGAGCTTTGGCTTTCAGTTGGACCAGGCCCAGCGCAGAGGCAATCGGGCAGGACCAAGGCATGTACGCCGTTTGGCCGGTCTATTCGCCATCGGTCTCCTCCATGCGATTTTTTTCTTCAGAGGCGATATCCTTATGACATACGCGATATGTGGAGGGCTCTTGTTCTTCTCGCGTCACTCACCTGCCAAAGCGCTTGCCACGGTTGGAGCCGTATTTATTACCGTTCAAGCGATGATCCTGTTCCTTGCGGCAACGGGAATCTACATCGCCGAGCAGACCGGAGAGAGCCTGCCAACGGCCGATCCGGAATGGCAGCCCCGGATTCAGACACAGATACATGTGTTCACCACCGGCACATTCTTCGAAGCTGCAGAGTTCAGGCTTGGGGAGGTAAGCGCAACGCTCGCCAATGCGCTCATCAGCCAAGGCATTGGTGTTTTCGGATATTTTTGCCTGGGCCTCGCCTTGCTTCGGAGTGAGCTTATAACTCAGCCAGCCGCGCGCTTCTGGTCGAAGTGTCGATATATCGCCCTTCCCATTGGCAGTTTCGGGGGGCTCGCCGGCGCAGTCTTGATCCAGGGAACGGACCATTTGGTAAGCGGCCAATCCATCGCCGGGCATGCCGTAATCGCAGCCACGGCTCCCTTTTTGGCCCTCGGTTATGCAGGCGTGCTTGCTCACCTCTGCCTACGCCTCAGAGGCCGGGCAGCAGCGTTCATATCAAAAGCAGGATCGGCAACGCTCAGCGCCTATTTGGTGCAGTCCATCGCCCTGTCTCTCATCTTTTCGGGATATGGATGGGGTCTGTACGCCAAGCTTGGGGCGGTTCAATGCATACTTATTGGTGCATCGGTCGGCATCGCATCAATTTTAGCCGTTGCCATCTGGCGGATTTATTTCAAACGAGGCCCCGTGGAAATCCTCCTGCGGCGTTGGACCTATCTCGGCACCACCTGAGCAGATTTCACCAGAACACCCCGCTCTCGCCCCATTCGCCCAGATCCGCGCATGTTCGCGCCGCAATCGGCCCCCATGATCTCTTGACTGAACGGAGAGGTGGAGCTCGAAACCATGAAGATACAATCCCTCCTGATCGCAGCAATCGCAGCTTTAGCGATCCAGCCAGCCCTGGCATCCGAACATGATGCAGAAACGGCCGGCTGCGGAATTATCGACATTACCGTCTATTTCGCATCCAACGAGACGATGCTCTCCGACGCTGCAACGCGTGCCATCCAGGTTGAGGCAGCCCGCGCCGATGGATGCGAAATTGCCCGCATCGAGGCTTCGGCGATGGCCGGAGATGCCGCCGATGACGCCCTCGCAAAGGACATAGCGGACGCCCGCACCCAAGCTGTCATAAATGGGCTCATCGATGCAGGCCTGAACGCCCCATTTGGCGATGCCGTAACGTCACAAAAAACAGACGGCGTGAGGCAAGCAGAAACAGCGACACCGCTCGCACGGCGCGTTGAGGTCACACTGACCCCCCTCTCGGAACTAAACAGCTAATCGACTTCGGTCTACTCCCTGGCCGCCGATGGACCCACTCCGACGGCCATGTCCACTGCCCCGGCGCGGCTCTCTCCGCCGCCGGGGCTTTTTTATCTCGCCCACGCGATTGCCAGCCGGAACTGACGGTTTGCTTTTCGACGCGCTGCGAGTAGAGACGGGGCTCGTTATACCTCGATTGATCGCTGAAAGCCCGATATGACCGCATCAGCCGCCCCGCGCCGCATTCTCATCACATCAGCATTGCCATACATTAATGGCATCAAACATCTCGGCAATCTCGCTGGATCGATGCTGCCGGCAGATGTATTTGCCCGGCAACAAAGGCTGGCCGGCCATGAGGTCCTCTATATCTGCGCAACAGATGAGCACGGGACACCGGCAGAGCTTGCCGCAAATGAAGCCGGCTTGTCCGTCCAGGCCTATTGCGACAAGCAATACGAAATCCAGCGCGCAGCAGGGCATGGCTTCGCGCTTTCCTATAATCATTTCGGCCGCTCTTCGCGCCAGGAAAATCGCGAACTGACACAACATCTCGCCCATGTGCTGGAATCGAAAGGGCTGATCGAGGAGCGCACATCGGAACAGGTCTATTCAGTAGACGACAATCGA
This sequence comes from Pseudomonadota bacterium, assembly GCA_038532405.1. Lineage (GTDB taxonomy): Bacteria > Pseudomonadota > Alphaproteobacteria > Caulobacterales > Hyphomonadaceae > CALLCD01. The sequence goes on from JBCBAO010000037.1 coordinate 10,028, forward strand.
TTCTTGCCAGACCGCTATGTCGAAGGGACATGCCCACATTGTGGATATGAGAAGGCACGCGGCGATCAGTGCGACAATTGCGGCCGGCTGCTCGACCCGATTGAGCTAAAAAATCCATACTCAGCGGTATCCGGCGGAACCAATATCGAGATCCGGGAAACCGCCCATCTCTACCTTCTGCAATCAAAGATGCAGGAGACGATCCGCGAGTGGGTCGAAGCCTCCAAGGGCTGGCCCCAACTTGCCAAATCCATAGCCTTGAAATGGCTGGACGAAGGCCTGCGTGACCGCGCGATCACCCGCGATATGGCATGGGGTATCCCCGTCACGACACCGGATGGCGAAATTCGGCCGGGATTTGAGAATAAGGTCTTCTATGTCTGGTTCGATGCGCCAGTTGAATACATCGCCTCAACCCAGGCATGGGCAAAAGCTGAAGGCGATCCAGACGCCTGGAAACGCTGGTGGCGCACCGATGAAGGTGCCGCTGACATCGAATATGTCCAGTTCATGGGCAAAGACAATGTGGCCTTCCATACCGTCTCCTTCCCCGTCACAATTTTTGGATCGGGTGAACCCTGGAAAACCGTTGATCGGCTGAAGGCCTTTAATTGGGTCACTTGGTATGGCGGTAAGTTCTCCACCAGTCAGAAGCGCGGCGTTTTCATGGACCAGGCCCTGGAGCTTCTTCCGGCCGACTATTGGCGCTGGTATCTGATGGCAAATGCGCCGGAGGGGTCGGATGCGGCTTTCACCTGGGAGGGCTTTCAGGCGGCGATAAATTCAGACCTTGCAAACGTTCTCGGCAACTTTGTGAACCGGATTACGAAATATTGCGCCTCAAAGTTTGATGGCAAAGTCCCATCCGGCGGCACGTCAGGTGCCGACGAAGCCTGGATAGAAGTAGAGCTTACAACACGGCTAAAAGCGCTCAGTGAGTGCTATGAGCAAATGGAGTTTCGCAAAGCGGCGGCGGAAACGCGGGCGATATGGGCCGCCGGGAATGAATATCTTACGCGCGCCGCCCCCTGGTCAAAATACAAAACCGATATTGATGCCGCCGCCATTGGTGTTCGGGTCGGTTTGAACCTTGCTGCCATTTTTGGGATTATCGCGCAGCCCATTATTCCGGGTGCCGCTGCCAACATTTTGGATGCCATCGGTATCCCAGAAAATAATCGCAAGTGGCCACGTGCAGAGGACAAAGGTCTGCTCGATGCCCTTCCCCACGGCTTGGAGATTACCCCGCCCCCGGTTTTATTCTCCAAAATCGAGGACGAGAAAGTCGCAAATTGGACAGCCGCCTTCGGAGGTGAGGACTAAACCACCTTGGCGCGCCCCATGGATCTCTCCGGCAAATACGTCGTCGTAACCGGTGGAGCAGCCGGGCTCGGCAAGGCATTCGTAGACGAGCTTTTGGCAAGGGGGGCAAAACCAATTGTGTTGGACATTGATCCCACCGATCAAGAAACCGTTCCCTTCTTCAAAGTCGATGTGAACGACCCAGGGGCAATTGCCGAGGCGGCCACAGATATAGAACAGCGGCTCGGACCGATTGACCTTCTGATTGCCAATGCCGCAACCGATATCACGGCGGAGACCCATACACTGACATCCGAGGACTGGGGCCGCGTGATTGGAACCAATCTGCTTGGCGTCAGCCATATGATTACGGCCATTTATCCAAGCATGGTGGCGCGCCGGCAGGGGCAAATTCTGATCGTCTCTTCGGGAGCCGCCATCATCGGTTTTCCCATGGGCCTGCCTTATACAGCTTCAAAGGGCGCGTTGAGTGTTATGGCGAAAGCGCTGCGCTCGGAAGCAAGGCTCCATGGCGTTAAGGTCAATCTCGCCACCATCCCCCAGTTGGCAAATGGCCTGTGCGAGCGGGACCTGGCAAAACCTGGTATCGACCGGCAGGCCTTTCTCTCGTCTCTGCCGGGCAACGCTATGAATACCCACAAAGCGGCGCGGCGCATTCTGGACGATGCGTGCCGCAACCGGGCCCATATCGTTTTTCCGTTTCAGCAAGCCCTGGCCTACTGGCTGCTTCTGGCGATACCGCCCCTTGCTGAATCCGTGCGGCGCAACATCGTTGCAATTTTCCATAAAAAAGGGCGAACATAAGATCTGGCATGTAGCGTTTGGCGGAGAGGACAAATGGGAATTGTCATTAAATCGGTAACGGCAATCTTGATTCTCCTTCTCGGAATTGCCGGCCTTAGCTATGCAGCCTCTATCGCCTCTGAAAAACCGTTGGATGATGCAGCGCGAGCAGCCGCACCAGGCGAATTTGTCGCCCTATCGGATGGCAATATTCACTATCGCTGGTTCGGCCCCGAAGACGGTGAAACCATTGTCATGGTCCATGGCTTTTCAACACCAAATTTCATCTTTGCCCAGAACGCCGAGGCCCTCGCCCTTGCGGGGTTTCGTGTGTTGACGTTCGACCATTTCGGTCGCGGCTGGTCTGACCGGCCCGAAACAGCCTACACGCCAGACTTTTATGATCGCGCCCTGGTCGAGCTTACAGATGCCCTCCAGCTTGATCGGCCGTTTGGATTGGTTGGCCTGTCCATGGGCGGGGTCATTTCAGCTGAATTCGCTGCCCGTCACCCAGAACGCATCTCCAAGCTTTTCCTGTTTGTCCCCGCTGGCTTAAGCTTGGCGGGCGAAGCAGGCAGCATGAATGACCGTATCTCCAACACACCTGTTCTTGGTGAGTTCGTCTGGCAGGTCTTTGGAAAGCGCATTCTCCTCGGCAACAGCCAATATGAAGAAGGATCGCTCCCCATGGAAAACCGGCTTGCCGGAGATGTGATCGTACAAATGGGCTTCAAGGGATATTTTCTGTCCCTGTTATCGTCTTACCGTAACCTGCCAATGCGGGACGCTGACCAGGTCTTTCAGCGTGTCAGCAGCACCGGTCTTCCCGTAATGGCCGTGTTCGGCGGAAGGGACACTACCGTGCTCCCGAAAAGTGCCGAGCGCCTCGCCGCGGCAATTCCAAAGGCAAAGATCGAACTGCTCACGGACGGCGACCATGGCCTGAACTACAAAATGCATATGGTCACGAGCCCGATGTTGATTGAATATTTCTCCGAAAGCCAATAATTGCCCAATCGCCGAATATCCGTC
>JBCBAO010000038.1:0-13153 GCA_038532405.1 Pseudomonadota bacterium
CAAAGACGCGGTGTTCGGATCGTATGACACGCCTTTTATCGATCCTTCCCTGATCTTCTCGACGGCTTCATCTATGGCGAACAGCGGCGCAAGGAACCACTCCCGTGGTGTCACGAGGTGACCAAAGCGGTCTTTGATTACAACCTCCAGCCGTGCGCGTTCAAAGACGCGGTGCAGGAGGTTTTCCAGCTTCAATCGGTTGATGTTGTATAACTCGTAGGTTGTGACGATCTCGACATCGGCCATGAGGAAGGTTGGGTCCAGCTTAGCATTGGCGATACGCCTCTCAACGCTGCCGCCTGTCACGCCGATCTTATGAAGCAGATCACGGTTATCCGCGACGATGGGCAAGTCCGACTTGCTACGCAGGACATAGATGATCCCGCTGGCTTCATCACCGTCAGCCGTGGCATCTGTGAACAACGGTCCTGCCGTGGGCTCGGTTACCCGTCTACCCGCATCATCGTCGGTCAGGGCCCGTTGCAGTGACCGCATCAAAAGGTTGCTCTCAGTCCCGTTGTCGAAGATGACCCGCAGTCGCGCATCTTTGGTGCCCTGGTCGTTGAGATATTCTTCCTCCTTAGCGGCTACGTAAGCTTTCTGGCCCCTTAAGATGAAGAAACGCCCAATCTCAATTTCTGACTTTCTCTCAAAGGGTCGAGCCGTGCGCAGGCCAGCATCCAGATCGCTCTGCACTTTCTCAAACAGCGGCTTGAAACGGTCGAAGTCAGAACAGGTTTCTCGGTTGGCGATCTCTTCGGCAGCCTTTTTTTCTGCCACAGGCCGAACATGGCGCAGGGTGGTGATGTTAGCGGCCACCGCGTCTAACTCTCCTAGATCAGATGCGAGGTCATCCAAGTCAATCTCATCATCCCCCGTCACGGCTGCCTGAGCGCCTGTGAGCAGCCCCTGGTGGTCAAGTGGCTCCAACAGTGCTCTGTGACCAGGATTGGCAGCTAGACGCTCCAGGCGGACCGCATAGAGCCGCTCAAAGATATCTTTGTCAGCACCATGACTGGGCGGATGCCCTGCGTCGGCCACGAAGCGTTGGATATCCTCGAACCCAGCGATCACCCGCTCCTCGATGGCGGATCGTTTGACAGGTTCATCGGGTGCGTCGAACTCGGCCAGTTCATCTGCGAGGGCGTCAAGATCGTCACTCATACTTGCCCTCCTTTCGGAACTTCATGAAGGCCGTCGCCCCTTCCGCCATCAGCTTTTCATATGGGTCGGCAGCGGTCATGGATGGCACCCGCCCGTTTTCATCCTTGAACCGCACGGCCCGCTTCGCCCAGACCTTCGCATCATCTGGTGTGATCGGGCTCCGCTTCGTTGAGATGACCGAGGCAACTTGCCGAAGGCTCTCTTCATTCATCGACTTGGCAAGGATGTTGTAGGCTTCACCAAAGGGATTGATGCTGTCGATCAGATCGATGTCCAGGTCCCGCACATCCATGGCGAACTTACGCACCCCGTCGATCAGCGCAGTGTTTGCAGAGGGTTCATTCTCCTGGTCTTCCAACACAGCCTTCTTGGCCTGTTGGGTGAGGTTCATCGCCGCCACAGCACGTTGCCTGACAGCTTCCACATCGCCTTCCTCAAGCCCTGGGTAGCGGTCTTTGATAATCTTGCCCATCCGCATCACAGTCAGTTCTTCAGGCACGAGTTCACCTGCGGCTTGCTCCCCGTCGAAAAGACCGCGTTCCAGCGTCGGCTTGTCCTGAACGAAGGCGGTGATCACCTCGTTCAGGTCTTCCTGACAGATGCGTTCGGCTTCCTTGGTTTTGGGCTCTGCCAGTCCTTTGATCTCAATCTGGAACTGGCCGCTTTCCTCGTTAAAGCCGACGTTGGTTTTTTCAGTGTCGTAGCCCCCCTCGCCATAGGTGAACCCAGGCTGCTCTGTGCTGGCCTGCGTCTTGGGCGTGAAGTTGAACCTAGGGGCTAAGACCTGCTCCATCAGCAGGCTGGCAGCAATGGCTTTGAGCGTATCGTTGATCGCCTCTGTCACGGCTCCCTCGGACGCATCAGGTTCTGCAATCAGGTTCGTGAACCGAGCGCGGGTCTTACCTTTGGCATCCCGTGTGGCCCGCCCGATGATCTGAACGATCTCTGTGAGGCTGGCCCGATACCCCACGGTCAACGCATGTTCGCACCAAATCCAGTCAAAGCCCTCTTTGGCCATGCCCAGGGCGATGATTAGGTCCACGTGATCGCGGTTACTCTTCTGCTTGGCATCCTTCAGCGCGGCGGACACCCGTTCCCGTTTAGTCGGATCATCCTCTACCAGATCAGCGATCTTGATGACCTGACCTTTTGGCGTTTTGACCAGATGGAACCCCGTCACGGGATCGGTTTCTTGCCACGTGCCCAGGGCGTCGATGATGTGATCGACTTCCTTGTGCTTGTCGCCTGTGCTCTCCCGTGCGTTCACATTCGGGATGTGTAGGATGGTTTTCTCGGTCGGGTTGAGGACATCCAGAATGTCATCCGCATAGCTGCCCGTGTAGAAAAAATAACCGATATCGAGCGTCTTGAGGTGCTCATAACCGTTTAACTGCTCATAGTAGGTGTAGGTAACCGTGTCGAACTTGGCCTCGTCACTAGGCGTCAATACAGCTTCAGCATCGCCACGGAAGTAGCTGCCTGTCATGGCAACCACATGCACACGGACCCGTGCAATCAACTGGCCCAGATGGGCCCCCAACTTGTTGTCGGGGTTTGCACTAACGTGGTGGAACTCATCTACGGCGATCAGGCGATCATCGAAGACTTCGATCCCGTATTTGTCCACCGCGAAGCGGAACGTGGCATGGGTGCAGATCAGGATGCGGTCGTCGCTTTTCAGGAACCGCCCGACAGCCCCGACCTTGCCGTCGTCCCCACCGGGCACATCGCAGAGGTTCCAATGGGGGGCGACGGTCCAGTCTGCCCAAAACCCGAACTTTGACAGCGGCTCATTGTTGAAGCTCGACCCGATGGACTTCTCAGGAACCACTACAATGGCCTGTTTGAGTCCCTGGTTCTCAAGCTTGTCCAAAGCGATGAACATCAGGGCCCGTGATTTCCCTGACGCAGGCGGCGACTTGATCAGCAAATACTGCTCCCCCCGCCGCTCATACGCCCGCTCCTGCATCGCCCGCATCCCAAGCTCGTTGGATGTGGTGGACGCACCGTTCTGGGCGTAGGTCACAGAGACTGAGGGGATCGACTTCGCCATACTTAAATCCCGTATTCTTCTAAAAAATCAATTGCCCAGACAGGCGGCTTTGGCCATGAGCGGAAGCCTTGCTCATGCCAAGTTACACTGTCAGGTCCGATAAGACACTCGGCTTCCATGTGGGCGACAAGGTGATCATGATCATAGAGATACGCATTGCCGCCGAGTAGAAACGCGATGTGGATGCTCTTGTTTTGATACTTGCGGTCAATGACCAATCGGCCCTTCAATTGAACTTTGAGGAACGTCTCCCCGTCGATATGACAGGCGATGAAATCCGCACCTTGCCAGTCTTCCGTCACACGCATCGAATTGAACCCATATTTCGCCAACCGTGCCGCGACCTGGTGGAAATTGAAGTTCTCTTTTTGACGTGAGTTGAGGTCACCATAGGGCACCGCTTCGAAGAGGCTCATAGATGATCCTCTCGCACACCGAATTGATCTTTCAGGAAATCAGCGGTTTCTTGGTGTCTAATTTTGCAAACTACGTTCTGATTGGAGAAGATGCCGCTGAATGTGCGGGCGTCGGTAACGGACATGGCTTTTTGCCAATCGACTCCAACGACGTAGGCGCACAGATCAGGGTCATCCAAATCGTCCGTAAGGTATCTCTTCGGCAGCACCTCAACCAGCTTCCGCCCATCTTCGAGGATGAAATCCGCTGCCGCGACCTTCTCTGATGTCACGATACCATAGCCAAGGTATCCGTTCTTCTTCTGATAGTAGAACACCTTATCTCCGACTGAGAGTTGATCCAACCGTTTGGCGTAGAATTGCCCCCCATTGGCCGTGAAGAACCCATGGTCACGCAGATCGGCCCAAGGGCGATCTTCCTCAGCCCCGCCTGTCACATAATAGTATCCTGACCACGGGGCATGGGCCTTCTTCACCGCACGGTCCTTGACCTCTTCCTGGTCCAGCAAGGCATCGGTTGTTAGCCATTCCTGCCCACCGCCTTCGAACACATTGAAGAACGCCGCATTGATGCCGACATCATGTTCTTCCGACAGGTATTCAATAATCCGCTTGGTGCCTTCATCAACCTCGCTCGCGACCACAACCATCTGGTGCGAGGCGTTAAGCGTCTGGGGCAAGCTGGTGCCGAACTTCTCACGATACACTTTGGCCAGTGACACATCGAGGGCCTGGGCCAAAGCATGGACATCCCCCGTGCTCAGCCGCCGCACCCAGGATGCATAGTCGAGGACCTGAGCCACGATATCCCGTGGGCTGCGATCCCGTTTGAGTTCGATGATGACCAGATTGCCATCCTCATCCATCGCCAGGATGTCGATGAACTTGCCGTGGTCTGTGGCGATCTGGCGACCGATCACAAAACCGTCCACACCGATCAGCGTCAGGTCATCCGCCACCCAAGCCTCGATCTTGGTTTCAAAGTCCAGGGGTTTCCGTTTGGCAGGGGTTAGCGTGGTTCCGTCGATTTGAAACAGACGTGTCATTCTGCGACCTCCTTGGCGGCTGCCGCCTTTATCTCGCGTTCCTTCCTGCGCTCTTCCCGCTCAGCATCCCGCTTCTGAAAACCCTCCAGTAATCCCTCAAGGTGAGCCTTTGGGTCCCAATCCATTCCAAGATCGGTGCGGCTTTCGACGGCCACGCCGTAGCGCCGTCTTAGCTCTCTCACAATGTCGAGTGTGTCCAACCCCAACCGAGCATACCCTTCCATACGGGGCTCGAAGACTTCCGAGTAGTCGGGCGGAAATGCATGTTCCGCGCAGGCTGAGATGTAGCGATCTGTGCTTCTGGCTCTGTTGGGTAAGGCCAGTATGCGGTGCATCAAACTTTCATCGAGGCTTCGCCACGCGATGTCGGTTGGATAATCTGGTGGCTCTGGCGTTGCGACTTGGGCCTCTTGCACCTCTTCGCCACTTTCCATCCTGCCAGCAGGTCTGCCGTAGGCGGTGCCATCGTCACCTGCCACATCGATGCACTTGTTGGCATAGTCCTCCAGTAGACAGATCAGACGGATGGCCGAATAGGAACCATCGCGGCGACGTTCCCTCCAAAGCGCCCAGCTATCCTTTGATAGCGTAATGACGCTGCCGACGACGACGCCTACCAGGCCAATGACCGCTTCAATCATACCGTAGCTCCCCGCGCATCTAGCCGACGCAGAAACAGCCTGAGGGTGATGGTCACAATCTGAAGCCTGAAGGTGCAGTCATCCTCCTCCGAGAGCCCTGGATGGCTGCCCTCAGGGTGCAACCGTGCCCAGAGCCCTTTGACGAACTGTGTCTTTTGATCTTGAACGTGCCATTCGTTGTATTCGGGGTAGAGAAATGCAGGTGACGCCTCCCCAAGCACCTTGAGGTATTGCGCCATGTTGGCCTGCGGACCATGGCCGAGCCGTTTGGACATACCATGGATGACGGCCTCGAAACACGAACGGAGTTGGGCATTGGATGCCGCCCAATCTCCTCGCGAGAACGCAGCGATGCATTGGTCAAGATGCCCTTTGGCGACTGTGAACTCATGCTTGGTCAGCAAGGCTTCTAGCTCTGACTGGACCGCCCTGACACCTGTTGATAGGACATCATTGGGCAACATTCGCCGCAGGACCTGACGGGTAGCAACTCGTGGGTTGCCGAGAAAGTCTTCTTCGCCAGTCTCATAGACTTCTTCGCAGACCTCAAAACCATCCAGCCGCAACCCAGCCACGAGCTTGACCCAATCAGCACCCTCTTGGCTAACGTGTGGAGCGGCCATAGCGAGTTCAACCAAAGCTCGATCCATGCTGATCTGCCCTTGTGGCGTGAAGACAATCGGACATTCAGTGATTGCTATGTGGGCGATGTCGCGAATGTGGGCAGATTTGGAGGATTGGCTGCATCTACCCTGGATGCCCCATTCCAACTCGATCACGCTGAGATCGGAGTGGGAGTTGAAGTTGCCCAAGACCTGTGCGGCGGCTACTACGGTCATGTTATTGAAGTCAGGCATTCAGACCTCCGACCTTTGTCGTCATCTTCGTATACATCTCGAACAGTTTTTCGAGGCGTTCGGTGTCGTTGCGGAAGCGTCTGCCGATGTAGATGCGTTCGAGGGTTTCGTCGTTGCGGTCGTGGGCAGCGCGGAGGTTTTCGGGCATGGCGTCGGGTTTGTAGAGGTCTGCGATGGCGGCGGGGAAATGCGTCTCGCGGGCCAGCAGGATATCCTCGGCGCAGCGGGTCAGGTCGGCCTTCATCTTTTCGGTGAGCTTGGGGACAGGGAAGGTGTTCCAACCAAGGGTATTGGAATAGCGGTAGTCGGTTTTCATCTTGCCGCAGACTGTGGCGATCCAGACGAGGTGGATACGGGAAGCAAAGACGGCAAGGACCCAAATTGGAGGGTCATAAATTGCCATTGCCGCATCAGAGACAATGACTGATGCGTCGGTAAACTCAATCGGCAAATATGCGCGGCTCTCTGAGGAAACCCTAGGAACGACAAACTGATGTGTCGAACCAGTAATTGTTCTTTCGAACTGATGAGGCGTCTCCAACCCTAGTTTGCCGCGCTCACTGCCTGTAGCACGATACTCAATGATCCGTTCCAACCGCTCAGCAATTGGTGGTATAGACCAAGCCAGTTCAACATTCGCATCTTCGACCCATAAACAATAGCGGCTGAGGCCGTTGATTGCCTCTCTTGACCCGACCAAGCGGCGAATGAGCATCTCAGCTTTCGGATGTTCCGCAACTATCGCATCACGCTCATCCGAATTGAGCATCAAATTCCCTCTATCACGTGCGATATTGCCCGCATTCATTATTGGCAATCCGAAGCGACTGACAGAGTCTCCTGTGATGATAACATCTGGGCCATCGACCAGATATGAGTTTATGTTTTTGGCGATGCGTTGCGTATTGCCTTCTACAATGGATTTTTCGCCGTTGCTCATGGGTCTGATGCCTATGATGCTGACAATCACGCCTGCGTTGTTGGCTGCGTTATTTGACCATTTAAAGTTTCGATCAGCTAGAAATATTTCAATGCCTTCCGCATAGATACGCGGCCAAACCAACGGTATTTGAATGCCTTGGCAAATCGAATTGGTCGATACAAAGGCTGCCGATGCTCCCGTATGCGCAATGTAGTCAGATGCTTTCCAAAACCATCCCGTGATATAGTCGATGGCACGGACTTTCTTACCAACCACCAGTGCGGCAAGCTCTTCTTTCTGTTGAGAGGACTGAAATTTGTCACCAAGGTAAGGTGGGTTTCCACAGATATACGTTTCACCCCCTTCATTTTCGAAGTCTATTGCTGTTTGTTCTAGCGGTGTGTCGAACAAGTCCTCAGCCGTCAGCTTCACGCCCTTGCCCGTGGGCGGGCACACATCCAGCCAGTCCAGCCGCAGCGCGTTGCCTTGGGTGATCCAGTTTCGCGCATCCAGCGGCAGGAAGGTGTCCCGTGCCACCTTAGGCCCACGGTAGAGCACGTCGCATTGATACTCTGCGATGATCAGGGCCAGACGGGCGATCTCGGCTGAGAAGTCCCGCAATTCGATGCCACGAAAGTTCTGGATCGAGATGTCCGAAGGAAGGTCGTCCTCGCCCCGCCGTTTGTTGATCTCGAACTCGATCTCGCGCATTTGTTTGTAGGCGATGACCAGAAAGTTGCCCGACCCACAGGCGGGGTCAAAGACGCGGATGTTGGACATGCGTTTGCGCAGGTTCAGCAGCTTTTGTGGGCTGTCACCAGCGCGGTCCAGATGCTCCTGCAGGTCATCGAGGAACAACGGGTTCAGCACCTTCAGGATGTTGGGCACAGATGTGTAGTGCATCCCCAACTTGGAGCGTTCCTCCTCATCCGCGACGGCCTGGATCATGGAGCCGAAGATGTCAGGGTTGATCTGATCCCACGGCAGCCCGCCGATCTGGATCAGGTAGCGCATGGCGATGAGGGAGAAGTGGGGGACTTCCTTAGAGCCTGAGAACAGCCCGCCGTTCACATATGGGAACTGGTTGGCCCAATTGGGCAGGTTGGCGGTGGCACGGTCCTTGATGGGGGTGTCCATGGCACGAAAGAGTTCACCGATGACCTCGTGGGTGTTGGACCCGTCGCGCTTGGCGAAGGTGTTGACGGTGCTGGTGAATAGGTTCTCGCCCACCAGGATGTCCGTGTCCTCGGCGAAGAACAGAAAGATCAGCCGTGCCATGAAGTGGTTCATATCGTGGCGGCGTTCAGCGGTGCCCCATTCGGGGTTGTCCGACCGTAGGGTGACGTAGAGCTTGTTGAGCCGCAGGGTGGCCCGCACGTCGAACTCGGATTCCGAAAGTTGCTTGGTTTTAGACAAGCCCGCGAGGGGCCAGAAGAACACGAAGTGGTTGGGCAGATCGGCGTAGGTGCAGGCTATCACGTCGCCTGTTACGAGGTCCTCCGCCTCGATCTGCTGGCCGTCGGCGGCCATGACAAAGCGGACCTTATTGCGTTTGGTTTGGGTCGCCTTGCTGTCCTTGAGGGCGGTCAGGGTTGCAGGAACTTCGCCTGGAGCGCAGGTCTTGATGTGGATGGAGCCCGATTGCAGGACGCCGTCCATGTCGGATTTGTTGGACGTGCCCTTACGCAGCTTTTTGGACCGTGCGGCGGAGTTGTCGAAGCATTCGAGGAAGGCATATGGAAACTCAGCCGCATCGTAATTCCGATCCGCAAGGTCACTGATAGCCTGTTCAATTTCTACGGCATTCATCGAGGGGCAGCTCAACCAACCTGAGTTAAAAACTAGACCCTAGACCAGTTCCTTTCCCCTTTCAAAAGGCTATTGTCGTTTGAAGGGCAAAGACGATTAGCAGGAGCTGCTTCCAGTCGCATCCAGCCCTTTGATCAGAGCGCCCTGTTGTTGCTCAGACACTGGCAAATAACTTGAGACTGTCGTGTTGAATTTTTCGTGCCCCAAATTCTGCGACCACGCCTTTTGCGCATCTAGAGGCAAATTTCGATCACTCAGTTCCTGCCCAAGAGTTTTGCGAACACTGTGCGCGTCGTAGGGATGAAGCTGGACTTGGGCGAAGGCGGTCTTGAACACTTCATTGATCTTGGCTCCCGTCGCATAGCCATCACGGGACAGAACATCGAACACGAATTTTCCGTTCACCAACCGCCGTTCTGGCTTTGGGAATAAGGCGTCCTCTGGACCGAACATCTTGTCGTTACGCAGGTAGTTTACCCAAGCGGAGAAACAGGCCAAATAGTCGGGGTGCATCGGAAAGAACCACGTTTTGATACTCTTGCGGCCTTTGGTGTGCACCTCGCGTCCGTCCTGAAGAACGAAACCATCCACCAAATTGATATGTTTGAGGCGCAAGGAAGCCACAGCGCCGTCCCGTGCGCCTGTTATCATCAGAAAGGCAAAAATAGCCTTATCACGCCGATCCAACTCTGTCTGCTCCGCCATCCCCTGAAATGTATGATAGGCTGCTTGTGTGGATGGATACTGAACGGAGCGCTGGTCACGGGCCGCGCGAGCGCCATTACAGTTGTTGTTGAAATATTCAACGTCGGAATAGCTAAGCACCCGCTTGAACCCTTGCTGGCCCGCTAGCCAGAAAAAGAATCCTTTGACCAAACGCAAAGTTGCATCGGTTGTGGAAAGAGCCAGGGGCTTGCCGCTCGGGGTTTTTACGCGGCTCAACGCGTCTTTAAATTGCCGCGCCTGATCGATGTGGAATGCTTTGAACGGTTTGAATTTGGTGGTCTCTTCAAACCTCACCATCGCCGCTCGGGCTTTATCGATGGACTTTTCATCTTGCCCTTTGGCTTCGCGCAGATACTGCTCATATCGCCGCTTCAACCGCTCGTTTTCAGCATTATATTTCCGCATGACCCAGCGTCCTTTCCGAAGTGTAGGTTTAAGAGGGCGTTGAGGGGTTCCTTTAGGGTAACCAACTGTCCCTGTTCACCACATCTAGAACTTTGCGAATGGCGGGCATGTCACGAGCACTGACATTGCGATTGCATTGACACTAACAGACGGAACACAGCGCCTTCAGGCGACCGCTCGTGGTACTGGTGGGTACATAGTCCGCCATTGCACCCAGCGCGTTTCTTTTGGCTTTGCAGCGAAAGCAATAGAACTCACCTAAACCCAATGGTCGGCTGGCCTTTGCCTTACGCGCCTCCAAGAAGGCGAGCGCTTGAAACCCCAAAATAAACACCGGACGGTTGCCATCGAGCCGGTCCATACCGGCTTTTAGCCACTGGCGGATAGTCGCAGGCGCAACGTCGGCGGCATCTGCTAGCTCATCAATTCGATAGGCTTTGTTTGCTTTGATACGACTCGTCTTGAAACGCCGCGACATTAGGCGCGTCCATTGCTCGGATCAACGCGCTGGGCGTCTGCCCACGCATTCAAATCAGCTCCGCGATAGATGATCTTGCGACCAAGTTTGTAGAACGCGGGCCCGACGCCCTTGTGCCGCCATTGCGCTAGCTTCTCGCGGTCGCCTATGAGGTTGAGTTCTTCGTCGCCAAGAACGTAGTTTCGGTTTTGCTCAAATAGGTCTGCCATGCTCCATTCCTCTCAACAACTTCTTGCTGTTGTTTGGTAATGGGCGTTTTCACTCGCCACACCTAAAGTACTGAGAGCCATCGGCGTTTCTTCCCAAATTGAGAAAAACCGCCAATCTATCCGATTTTTTCTAGCTTTCTAAGCGCAGAAACTCGCTTTCTTATGGCTTCAACGCCTATCACTTCGCCAGTAGCTTTGATTAAGAGTTGTTTGGGTCGCTTTCGCATGGCTATCGCATAGATTGCCTGAGCCGCATTGCTATCGCGCCGCATTACTTCGCTTCCAAGTGCCGCCCGCGCTTCAAACCAATATTGAGAAATTAATTTGTTTTTGTCCTTTGATTGGGCCTTGGAACGCTCTTTCCTAGCAGAGCTTGCCTTTTGAAGCGCTGCGGAATTTGCCTGCCCCCGCTCTGCGACATCTCCGACGTCTATCCTCCACCAAAGTTGAGCGAGCAATATACCCATCGTCATAGCGACATCAGGCACTTCTACATCACTAAAATAGAGGTAAGAGATCTTTGCACAGTGCCACTCCTTTGAGAACTCTCCGCCATCCCGCTCTAACTCTCCGACGATTTCCTCCAAATAGAACGCCATATCGACCCGGTCAGGAATACCCCATTCGACACTGGAACTTCTCTCACTCTTCCATCCTCTCGCCTGAAGCTCATCGAATGGGTCTTCGCCAGATATGAAGAACTCGACGTCGCTCTCGAACCAGCCGTGACCTTGCAAGTATTGGACCGCGACAAGAACTTCTAATGTCGCACTATATCGAATGGCGTTTAGAGCAATTTGGGAGTTGATGGATGGTTTGCCATCTGCATCAAGTTGGAAAGGGTAGATCAATTCAGAGAAGAAATTTACTGTCAAACCGTTCGTTACTTTCCCAAAAACCATGCCAACCGCACCGACTCCAAGCGGTTGAGGGAAACTCTTGTAGTCAATAATCTCAACGACTGTAGACCGCTCAATCACTATTTTCACCATTACCGCATACAAAACCCGACCAACGTTCCATAAGGGTCCGGCGCTTATCCAATAAATCTGACCGCGCATAAGCGCGCTCTACGTCTGACCCGACCCTGTGCGACAAGCTCATTTCGGCAATCTCGCGTGGGGCGCTGGTCACTTCGGACGCCCAATCGCGGAAGGTGGACCGGAACCCGTGTACCGTGACCCCCTCAATATTCATCCGGCGCAACAGCATTAGCATGGACATGTTGGAAAGCGGTTTGTGGCGTTTTTGGCCCTCGAATACGTAGTCGGATTTCAGCCATTTGAGTGGCTCGATAATGGCCAGCATCTCGTCTGTAAGGGGAACGCGGTGATCTTCCCCCGTTTTCATCCGCTCGTCGGGGCAGGTCCACAGCCGCGCGTCAAAGTCGATCTCTTCCCAACGCATCCCCAAGACTTCGCTGGTCCGCGATCCGGTCAGGCAGGTGAAGCGCAGTGCATTGGCAGACATTGCGCTCCGTTCCTTCAAGTCCGTGTAGAAGGCAGGCACGTCTTGCCAGCGCATTGCCTGGTGGTGTTTGGGCTTGGCCTTAACCTTGGGCAGCGCACCCGCATCCTTGATCCCTGTGACGGGGTTTTCGCCGGATCGGAAACCATTGGACTTTGCCACATCCAGCACCGTCTTGATTCTCTGAGCCAACCGCTTGGCGGTTTCATGCTTTTCCGTCCAGATTGGCGACAGGCACATCATGACTTCGGGCTGGTCGATACTGTCCAACGGCATTCGACCAATCTTCGGGAAGGCATAGTCACGCAGCGTGTTGATCCATTGCTGGCCATGCTTAGCGTTCTTCCACGTCGGCATCCGATCAATGTGGACCTGCTGGGCGAACTCTTCGAATGTGGGGATCTCACGCTGGGCGTTGAAGCGCGGGTTCAAACCTTGCTTGGCCATCCGGCGATATTCTAGCGCCCGTTCACGCGCTTGGTTGATTGTGACTATATCCGCCCCGCCCAAACCGAAGTCAGTGCGAAGTGGACCGCCATTTTTGTTCTTGGACCCTTTGACAACAACCCGGACAATCCAACGCCGCGCGCCCGATGGATCGACTACCAGATACAACCCGTTGCCATCCCCATGCCGCCCAGCGCCAAGGTTCTCGACCAGTTTTTTAGTCAGCTTGCCAGAAAGGGCCACAATAAATACCACATTCCATACCACTCATGTAACAAATATAGGCATCACCGAAGAAAACTCAAGACAATCAAGAACTCTCAAACTTCTCAACAAAACAACGCAAAAAGGCCGCCCAAGGCGACCCAATCAAACTGTTGAAAATAGTATGGTGGCGGAGACGAAGGGATTCGAACCCTCGAGACGGTTTCCCGTCTACTCCCTTAGCAGGGGAGCGCCTTCGACCACTCGGCCACGTCTCCACCTGCTCGTTTATCTGGACGCGCAGGCGGG
>JBCBAO010000039.1:0-13142 GCA_038532405.1 Pseudomonadota bacterium
GGCAAGGCCTGTCACAACGGCAGTAGAGGTTCCCGCGGCACCTGCAATATCGCTCGCACTTGCCGAACCGAGCGCCGTGGCAGCTACCAGTACTTTTCCGCGCGCCTCGGTCATTCGCTCCGGATGGGCCCCAGTGGCGCGGTAGCGCGTTTCCCGCGGGCTCGGCTCTAACCCGCCCCGCGCCCGGAGTGCCATGGCGAGCACCGCCCCCGGCGCCGCCACCGTATACGCCGCGGTCCAGTTGATGAATTTGCGCATCGCCGCGCTCATCGGAGGCACATCGTAAACGCGGGAGACCGGCTTCAGGGTTCGCCCCTCCCCCACCGCATCGCCAACAACATCCCAAACCACCGCCCGGCGCTCGGTCTTGCCAAGTGGTGCCAAGACATAGGACCCCGGCACAACGGTCAGGCCATCGGGTACGGAGTAGTCGAACGGCTCCGGCAGGGCGATGGGGAAAAGAATGCGCGCAATCGCCATGGGACACCGCTTACCAGAACCCGGCCCAGTCACCAGCCCTTAACCCAGATCCACCATATTTGATCCATGGATCTTCTTCCCGCCTTTATTGCGCATGTTCGCGACGAGCGCCGCCTGGCCGCCAAAACGGTTGAAGCCTATCAATCGGACCTGGCAAGCTTCCTCGGCTTCCTCACCACCCATACTGGCAGCGCCGTAACGCCCAGGTCGCTGGCTGGGCTTCGAGCGCGGGACATTCGGGCCTTCCTTGCAGCAAAGCGGCGGGATGGTTTGTCCGATGCCTCGATTGCGCGCCTCCTGTCGACCATTAAGGCGCTTTACCGCTGGCTTGACCGCGCCCACGGTCTGCCAAACGCGGAAATTGGCTATCTCCAGGGCCCCAAACGCGCGCCCCGCCTCCCCCGGCCTGTCTCGGTGGACGGCGCGCGGGACATGATCGATACGGCCGACACCGATCCGGATAAAGCCCCCTGGGTTAGCGCACGCGACGCTGCCGTGCTGTCCCTGCTCTATGGCGCAGGGCTTCGCATATCCGAAGCCCTCTCGCTCACCGGCGCAGATCTTCCCCTGCCCGACCGCCTGCGCATTCGCGGCAAGGGCGGCAAAGTGCGGATCCTGCCCATTTTGCCGGCGGTGCGCGAAAGCGTGGCGGCCTATGCCGCTATTTATCCTTATAAACTAGGCGGGAGTGATGCGTTGTTTCGCGGCGTGAAAGGCGGCCCGCTTGGCCCCCGCCGCGTTCAGGAACTTGTCCAGGTCCTGCGCGGCCAGCTTGGTCTGCCAGACACCGCAACGCCCCATGCCCTGCGCCACGCATTTGCAACCCACTTGCTCGCAAACGGTGCAGATCTCCGGGCGATCCAAACCCTGCTTGGCCATGCCTCGCTATCGACGACCCAGATATATACCGGCGTTGACGCTGTTCGGCTAAAAGCGGTCCACACCGAAGCCCACCCGCGCGCCTAGCCCACGCTTTGGCTCACCCATTTTCCATCTGCCCAAGCGGCCATGCCATCCATCGCCCGGTGGGCATCGCTCAACGCAGTGTGGAAAAAATGAAAGACGTGGACCATGCCCGGCCAGATCTCCAACTGAACCGCCACGCCCGCGGCACCTGCGCGCTCAGCGAGTGTGGTTGAATCCGATAAGAGACGCTCTTCGGAACCAACCTGGATAAGCATGGGTGGCAAGCCGGAAAGGTCGCCGTGGATCGGAGAGATCAATGGGTCCGAGGCCGAGGCTCCATTGCGATAAAGGCCAGACATCATATCCAGGCCCTCTTTCGTAGCCATGGGGTCTCGATCCCCGATAGCTTCATAAGCCCAGCCCGTATTGGCAACATTGACCCAGGGCGATATCGGCACCAAGCCGGCCGGCATTGGCAATCCAGCCCCCTTTATGCACAAGGCCGTCGCGAGGGTGAGGCCACCGCCTGCACTGTCGCCGGAAATCACGATATCCGCAGACGGGACGCCGGCGTCCAGCAAGCCGCGATAGGCCGCCAGCCCATCCTCTGTGGCAGCAGGGAACGGCGCTTCCGGCGCCAATCGATACTCCATGGAATATGCAATCGCGCCCATCCGCGTTGCCATTTGAGACACCATGGATCTATGGCCCTGCGCGGAGCCCATGACATAGCCACCCCCGTGGAAATACAAAAGCGTTCGCCCGCCCTGAACCTGCGCAGGCGTGATCTTCAAGCCGGGGACGCCGCCAAGGACAATGTCTTCGCATGCGGCACCGTCGGCGAGTGGCATCGATAGGCCCATGGCCGTATAGCCCGCCCGCATCGCCTCTATGCTTGGCTCACCGCCATTCGCCTCGAGCATCTGTGAGAGCATCGCCATAACGGCGTCCATCTCGGCTTGTGTTTCCGCCATCAGTTTCCTCCAGCATGTGTTGAATTGACCCTAGGCAATACCGACAAAAGGTCCAGCTTGAAAAGGGGTCGACCCCAAGCTCTTTTATGGGCCAATCAACCGGATCTGATCGCTATTGCGCGGATGGGGGGTTTTGGCGGCGACTTTCCAACCGAGCGCCGCATACGCCCGGCGCGCGGTACGGTTGCGTTCATCCACATCAAGGCTCAGCGCATGGCCCACTTTCTGACGCGCCGCCTTTAGGAAAGCGGTGGATATGCCGCAAAGCCGCCAATCCTGGTCAATGAACACATGCGAGACATACCCCGTCCGCGGCTCGAAAATCATAAAACCGACAATGCCGGCATATGGCTCTTCGGCAACCCAGGTCGTGTGGGCACCGATCGCGCGGCCAAGGTCACTGCTATTGGACAGGCGATATCTGCCACGCCAGGGAAAAGCGGCAAAACAGGTCCTGAAAATAGCGTGGACCTGCCGGAAATCTCGTTCCTCAAACGGGCGGAGAGACCAGCCTGCCCCATCATGATGTGCAAAATAGCGCACGGGATGTCTCCAAGACAGATCGTCTGCCGAAACCCTATCAGCTACATCTGCATCGTCCAGCCTTCGACGCCCATCGCCGCCTGGCGGATTGCCTCGGACAGGGTCGGGTGTGCATGGCAGGTGCGGGCCACATCTTCAGACGCCGCGCCAAACTCCATGGCCACACAGATTTCGCCGATCATCTCACCCACACCGACCCCCATCAGATGCGCCCCCAAAATACGGTCGGTCTTGGCATCTGCGAGGATTTTCACAAACCCGTCTGTCTCGTGATTGGTGCGTGCGCGGGAGTTGGCAGTGAACGGGAACTTACCAGCTTTGTAGGCGATACCCGCCTCTTTCAACTCGTCTTCCGTTTTCCCGACCCAGGCAATTTCCGGCTTGGTATACACAACGCTAGGCACCAGATTGTAGTCCACATGGCCGGCTTTGCCTGCGATCAATTCCGCAACTGCCGCACCGTCATCCTCGGCCTTATGGGCAAGCATTGGTCCGGCGATGCAGTCCCCAATCGCCCAGACCCCCGGGGCCACCTTGAAGTGGTCGGTGGTTTCGATCACACCGCGCCGGTCGGTGGTGCCGCCAACAGTCTCCAGACCAAGCCCATCGGTATAGGGACGGCGGCCGACGGATACGATCACAATGTCCGCATCCAATGTCTGTGCTGCGCCGCCTTTTGCAGGCTCCATTGTCAGCTTCAGGCCCGATTTCAGCTTCTCGACGCCGGTAACCTTCTGACCGAGCTTAAAGGTGAGACCTTGCTTGCGAAACACGCGCTGGGCGTTTTTGGCGATCTCGCTGTCGGCCCCAGGCAGCACCCGGTCGAGATATTCCACAACCGTGACTTTGGCCCCGAGCCTGGACCATACCGAGCCGAGCTCCAAACCAATGACGCCGGCCCCGATCAGAACCAGATGCTCAGGCACGGCTTTCAACGCAATCGCGCCGGTATTTGTCACAATCCGCTCTTCATCGATCTCGATGCCCGGCAGGCTAGACGGTTCAGATCCCGTGGCAATTACAATATTCTTTGTACTGATCGAGGTGACCGCACCGTCCGGGCCGGTCACATCGATGGCTCCTGGGCCGGTGATGCGCCCCTTGCCGTGTATATGGTCCACCTTGTTCTTTTTCATCAGAAAGGCGACGCCGCTCGTCAGCCCGTTCACCGCGTCTTCCTTTTGGGCCATCATCGCTGCAAGGTCGAGTTCCAGCTTACCGGTTTTTATGCCCATGCCGGCAAAATCGTTACGCGCTGCATCAAACATTTCGGAGGCGTGCAGCAAGGCCTTGGAGGGAATACAGCCAACATTCAGGCAGGTGCCGCCAAGGGTGTCGCGCATTTCGATAATTACGGTCTTCAAGCCAAGTTGACCGGCGCGGATAGCGCAGTTGTAACCGCCGGGGCCGCCGCCAATAATGGCGACGTCATACGTCTCTGACATGGATTTTAAGCCTAATCGCTAAGGGTCTACACAATAGCTGCGGACCCTATCGGCTTAACTCATGAAATCAATTGGGTCGCGTCGAATTTACTCGACATCACCAGTCGGTGCGACGGGCTCGGTTGCCAGCAAAGCGTTGCGGCTGCGGGCAACCATGATGCCAAGAAACAAGGCTGTCATAATGAAAAGATAGGTGATTTCGTCCTGCCACAAGGATTTGTCAGCCCCCATCGCGATCATCACAAACGTCAAAATGCCCATGATGAATGTGGCGATTCCGGCAAACCAAGCCCCGCCCCGCAATTCGGTCAGGGCCGCAATTCCAGCAACGAATGCCGCGATTGCCGCCAATAACCGCATCATGAATTCGGGTTCCAATACCACCTCGGAGACCGAAAGTCCGCTCGCCGTCTGGAAAGCCACGGTCTGCCAGACTTGCCACAGCAGCCACCCTCCCAGCACGCCAATAGCGATACCGCATATTTTGCTCTGGTCCATTTTTGGCACTCCAGCCAATACATTGCTCTTGAAAAGATCTAACACAGGGGTCTCAAAGAAGTGTGAATCAACACCCTGAAATTCGGCTCCTGCGCCGCAAGATCTCTCGTTTTCCATAGGCGGCATAACTTGCGCGTTGGCGGGCAATCGCAATTGGGACGGGCCCACGCCGGCGCGGCGCGGGGGATGAATCCGGAACGTCGCGAGACTTTGGCGCGGGCACAACCGGCACGATCGCCCGGGTCAGCAGCACGGGGTCTTGCCTATCTGGCTGCACCCGCAGATCCCAAACCGCAGCGAATAAGAAAAAGGTAATGGCAGCGGCGATCAGGACACAGGTTTCAAATACGTCCGGATCGGCCCACCAGCCGGCCCTGAAATCAAACATTAGAAGCGGCGGAAACCCAAGTCCGACACCGCAGAGAAAAGACAAAACGCTGCCACGCGCCCGGCGCTGGGTCAGGGTTGAGGACGCGTAGAAAAAGAGCGCGGCCAAGAAATATGGGGCTCCGTAAATGATCCCGAGCTCACGCCAGTCGACCAGGGCTTGCAAGTCGGCGAGCGGACTTGCGTCGGTCACCAAGGCCCCGACAGCAATAAGAGACGGCCAGCGAACCGCCGCCATCGCAACAAACGCGAAGCCGATCGCATAGATCGCTGTCAGGAATGACACACCATACCGAACCATGAGGCAAGGCTAGCCAAGTATGCTTTAAATCAGGTGAACCGAACCGTCAGACTTTGTTGTATTTGTGGGTTATGAGGACACTGGCGAGGCCTGCAGCTGCAATGGCCAGCACAATGGTCAGGGTGGCAAAAACCTGCGGATAAGACGTAGTCGCCAAGGACATTGCCGCCATGCCCAGCAAAACCAGTCCAACAAGCCAGGCGATCAGAGCACGGTGCCCCGCAATCAGACCCCCGGCCAAGCCACCGCCAAAAATGCCAAGGGTCCAGCCCACAAGATCAAAGATCTTTGCGCCGAGGGGCAATGGCTCCGAAACGGTCAACCCGTCATGATTGGAGAAAATGGCAAACCCGATATTCTCGACGACGAAAATGATAGCGACGCCAATTACAAGCCCCATCAGAACACCAAGTCCTGTCCTAAGCATCACTCATATCCGTCCTGATCTGAAGAACAGGCCCCCAAACGGCCATCGCCAAAAACCCAAGCGTGGCCCGTAAACGTCTACAATGCCTCGGTTTCTTCTCAAATTTGGATCGCTTTGGCAAGGAAACGACCTTCGCCCATCAAACCCAGCCTCAAGCCTGCACTTGCGCCAAGCGCAGCTCAATGGCTTTCAGCTCACGCAGCAGGGTCATGTGCATCATCCGGCTATGCAGCCATTGCTTCAGGCCAATCTGCATGGTCCAGGCGGCCCATGCGGCCCCGGCCCATAACAGCATGCCTCGTATTTCGGGTGTCGTTACAAATTGCCAGGCGGCATACAATCCAACAATTGTGACAAGGATCGTGACGATATTTGCAACCAGGGTCCAATATTTCATCGGCCCCTGGAAGGACTGGCCCCATTGGGCAAAAAGGCCGGGCTCCAGGTCCAATGTTTTCAGAAAAGCCTCGTCATCCTCACTGAGGATCTGTTTCACACGTGTATCAAAATCAGTCATGGGCAGTCTCCTGTAACTCAGCCCGCAATTGTTTGCGGGCATGGAAAAGTCGCGACTTGGCTGTTCCCAGGGGAACATCCGTCGCAACGGCGATTTCGGCGAGGGTCAGGCCTTCACCAAAGAACAAAACAGCGGCTATACGATGCTCATCGCTCAGCCGGGCAAAGGCGGCATTGATCGATAGGCGGGCTTCTGCGCCACCGTCTATGGCGACATCCGGAACCGTTTCGGTGCCGGAAAATATTCCCCGGTCCCGTATGGTCCTGCGTAAACAGTCTGCGCACCGCCTGTGCAGAATCGAAAAGGCCCAGGCCGGAAACGCCTTCGGGTCCCGCAAGGTATGCAGCCGCGCAGAAATCGCGAGCCATGTCTCCTGGGCGGCTTCCTCTGCAAGGCCGGTATCACCGAGCACCCGGCGGGCGGTCCGAAGGAAACGCGGTTGCCAACGGGCTGCCAGGCGATCCGCTGCGGCCAAACGACCGGTCTTGGCGTGGAGAACCAGCAATTCATCGAATAATCTCTGCGGCGTCATTGCATCGTCCCCGGGGACCTTTGTTAGCCTCTTGATCCGACAGTCGCGCCGCACCCCGGAAAAGTTCAAGCCATCTTATACGATTTCGACATTCGCCTTGACACAATTGCGCTACACATGTAGCGTATAAGCGTCGATCGAGGCGGAAATGCATCCAAACAGCACTGAACTTGAAATATTGAAACACCTTTGGCGGTCTGGTCGCCAAAGTGCTCGCGAAATCCATGAGGCGGTCGGTCCGGGGTTTGGCTGGAAGCCTTCAACCACGCGCACGCTCGTCACCCGTATGGTATCCAAGGGGTGGCTGAAACGGCACAATTTGCATGGCATGGCCGTTTACACAGCTGAACTCGACAGGGTTCAAACCCTTGGGGGGCTTGTCCGCCATTTGGCGCGCGGCGTCCTCGACATGGACGGCACGCTTCCAGCCGCGCTGTTTGCCGAAAGCCCCCATTTGGACGAGGCCGAACTCGACGAACTGGATGCAATCATCAATGCGGCCGAGGAAAAAGAATGAGCCTGGCGGTCGGCGTGACCACATCCATTGTCTGGACCGGCGGTATCGCCCTGTTCGCCGAGGGCTTGACCCGGCAAGGCATGACCCCTGGCAATAGCCAAATCATCTGGCGCCTGGCGGCCCTGCTAATGGCTCTTCCCTGGGCGGCCGCAGCATTTGTTTGGCTTGTGCCCAACGCCGTGATCGACCCGGGCGTAAATATGCCATGGGCCGACCTGCTCGGTGCTCCACACGATTTTCACGCCTCGGGGACGCCCTCGCCTCGGCCGGGGACATCCCTTGTTCCGCCGGCGCAGCTCGAAACCACCCTTTGGATCGCTTTGCTCACAGGCTGGAGCATACGGCTTATGATCTTTTTGCGGGGCCATTTTAAGCTTGCAAAAATAACGCGGTCTGCATCTCTCATTGAAGCTGGCCCCCTTTTGAACGCGCTCCGCGCGGCGGCATCCAAAAGCGGCCTCGCCCGCCCGCCGGAACTCGCTGTCATCGAACCCAACTGTTCGCCATTTGTGACCGGTTGGTTGCGCCCCGTCCTCTATGTTCCGCGGGCCATGCTCGGCACATCCGCCCTCGCCCCCATAATGCAGCATGAATGCACACACCTGGCACGAGGCGATCTCTTCACACGGCCCCTGGAACGCGGCCTTGCCGATCTGATCTGGTTTTCCCCTTTCGCCTGGTTGGCACGGGCCCGGCTGGACTACTGGCGTGAGGCCGTTTGCGATGACGTCACGGTCCGGCAGACGGGTGACCGCTTGGCCTATGCCAGGGCCCTCGCATTCACCGCAAGGCTTTGCCAGCCCTTGCCCCAACTGCCCGCGACAGCCTCGCTCTTCAATCGAAAAAGGACCTTGCCCATGCGCCTGACGACGCTCTTATATCCCGTGCCGATACGCTCCTCTCGTCCGCGCCTGATTGCTGGTATCGCCGCCGCGCTGGCAGCCGCCCCCCTTGCACTTGCTCAAGGTCTAAGCGTCCCTGGATCGGTTGATGGGGCAACATTTCCAAGTGCCGTGATCGCCCATCCCCAGGCAAGGATCACCAGTTCCTTCGGCGTGCGCACCCATCCAATCACCCATAAGGAAATATTTCACAATGGGACCGATATCGGCGCGCCTTTTGGCACACCGGTTTTGATGCCCGCCACCGGCAAAGTGCTTATGACGGGTTCGAAGGGCAATTACGGCACGATTGTCGAAGTTCAGCTGGAAGGATCAGGCCACAGATTGCGGTTTGCCCAACTACAATCCTTCGACGTTTCGGTCGGCGACTGGGTCTCAGCCGGTGAAAAAATCGGTGAGGTTGGGGCATCCGGCAAAGCAACAGGACCGCATCTCCACATTGAGTATTTTACCGATGATGGGGACACGTTCCTGGATGCTGAAACGATTGATGGGCTCACCCTGATCGCAGACTGATCCCCGCCATCACATAGACATTTCGTCAGATGCCCAGAAAGGTGCCAGCCTCAGGCCACCGCAAAACAATGCTGGTCGAGGGCAGTCACGAATTTAAGCTGTTCTCTTCGGCAATCCCTATAATCTGCGCTTGCCCCTGACATAATGTCAGGGGCTATACAGGCGAAATGACCAAAGTTGCATATCTGCGGATCGGTGAGGTCGTCGGCCAAACAGGCCTGACCGAGCGAATGGTTCGCTACTATGAAAAGCTTGGCCTGTTGGCACCCGAAAGATCTGCAGCGGGTCAACGCCTATATGATTCCGACGCACTTCTCACCCTGGCGAAGATACGTCTTCTCAAGCAGGCGGGCATTCCCCTCGACCTCATAAAGACCTGGCTCGACAATCCCCTGGACGCTCGGGGGTTGATCGCAGCCCAGCTCGATTATCTGCGCGACGAGGCGGATCGTATTGCCCAGTCGATCCTACTATTGAAACAGATCGATTCCGAGATCGAGAGCGCAGGTGCCCAAACCGTGGATCACCTTGCCAGGATCATCGCCTCATCCGATGACGGCCGGGAAGCCATGCGCGCGCGCCACTTCTTTGAGAAACACTTCACACCCTCACAACACAATGACTGGCGCGATATGATGGCACGCTTGCAGCAGGAAGTGGATCCGGTTGCCTATGACACAGCTTGGCGGTCCTTGATCGATGACATCAAGGCTGCTTTGCCAATCGACCCCACAAGCGAAACCGCCCAAGGCTTGCTGGGCCGGTGGAATGCCCTGCTTGAGCCCTTTCAAAGGGTAGCGAGTTCAGAGCAACAGGCCATGGCGAGCACAATGTGGGAGAATGTCGGTGAGTGGGGTGCCCACGCCCGGCAACCGGCGACCCAAGACGTCATAAACTTCATTCGCGCAGCCATGGTCGCCCGCGCCGAGGGCGTCGCTGCCCCGATTGATGGAACGCAATGAGTTCGCCTGTTCCCATTTGCCAATCTCCAAGACCTCCGGATCGAAAGTGAGCCTTTTTCCATGTCTAACCAAAAACCGCTGATCGAACTCCAAGCCAACTTCCGAAACGGCAGCACGACCGCGATGCCGATTGCAGGTCTGATCGCCTGGACCGCGCTCGGATTGGCGGCGCTTTGGCTCGATGATGTGATGATTGCCCAATCGGCGCTTTACATCATGGCGGCAATTTTGCCGATGGCGTACCTCATCGATAAATCACGTGGGCGAAACCTCTTCGCGGGGGGCACCGAGAACCCCCTGACAGGGCTCTTTCTCTGGTCCATCGGAACGATTGCGGTGATTGTGCCGCTTGTCATTCTGGGTGCCAATCAAGGCAACCCGCTGATCCTCGTCCTGGGCATGGCCATACTCGCCGGGGTGATCTGGATCCCCTATGGCTGGGCAGCCGATGATCCGGTGGGCGGGCGACATGCAATTGGAAGAGCGGTCGGCTGTTATGTGGCATATTATGTGGTGCCAGCCCCTTACCAGGCCACCTCGATCTGCGCCGTTGTGGCCCTGTCCTATATATATTCACTCTCTTTCTTGCGGCGGTGAACCAAAGGCCCGCAGGGCCAAGAAGCCAATTCGGCAGAGACGGACAAATTTCAGGCGTTGAGCTGCAAAACCTGCACGCGTCGCGATGGCGGTGGGCAGCGTTTCGTCAAGGTCTTTCCGGTCCCGGCCCAGGCTTTCACCTTGGAACCTCTGCCTTTTTAACGAGGTATGAAAGTGGTGTCACATCTGAATTTTCGCGCGGATCTTTCTTTCAGCCTGACAAAGAGTTGGGCGATTCTGCGCAATGGTGCCCGCGCTTTGGTCATCACCTTATCAATCGGAACCCTGTTGCAGGGAAGGACGTGGAGGTGTTGAAGCGCCTGCGCCACTCTCCCCGAGCTTGGGCTGGCGGGGTTGTCAGTCCTGACCAAAAGAGGATTGAGACGGGAACATGCAATCACAAAAAACATTCTTGGCCCGCACCGGGGGGATCGGTCTTGCCACACTCGCCTTCCTGAATGCGAGTGCCTTTGCCCAGGAAGCCAGCATTGAAGAACGGCTCGCTGCACTTGAGGGGTCTGCGAGCGCCTATGTTGACAACAGCTATTTATTCTTAATCGGCGGTCTTATCGTCATGTTCATGGCAGCAGGCTTTTGCTGCCTGGAGGCTGGCCTTGTTCGGTCAAAGAACGCGGCAATGCAATCCATGAAGAACGTTGCCTTGTTCTCCGTCGCTGGTCTCATGTTCTGGCTGGTCGGCTACAATATGGCCTACCCAGGCGAAACCATTGCCAACGGCCTATTCGGTATACCGAGCTTTATCTGGACGGGTGAGGAATCCCTGGATACGGGCTATTCGGCAAGTTCAGACTGGTTCTTCCAAATGGTGTTCGTTGCCACGGCAGCCTCTATTGTTTCCGGTACTGTGGCCGAGCGGGTGAAGCTCTGGTCGTTCCTGGCTTTTACCGCCGTGCTGACCGCCTTTATCTATCCCATCGTCGCATCCTGGGAATGGGGCGGCGGCTACCTTGACAGCGAGTGGGGTTTCTCAGACTTCGCTGGGTCAACGCTGGTCCACTCAACCGGCGGCTGGGCTGCTCTTGTAGGTGCGATCATTATCGGACCACGGGCTGGCAAATATTTCGGCAAAAACATCAACCCGATGCCGGGCTCGAACATTCCACTGGCGGCCCTTGGCACGTTCATTCTGTGGTTTGGCTGGTTCGGCTTCAACGGTGCGTCTCAACTCGCGGCAGGCACGTTCGACGATATCAATGCCGTCTCGACGATTTTTGCGAATACCAACATGGCCGCCGTCGGGGGTGTCCTTGCCGCCATGGTGACCACGAGCATCCTTTATAAAGGCAAAATCGATGCAACCATGGTCTTCAACGGCGCAATCGGCGGGCTTGTCTCCATTACGGCCGAGCCCCTTGCTCCGAGCATGGGCATGTCGGTTCTGATCGGCGCAATTGGCGGCGTTCTGGTGGTGCTTACCGTGCCATTGCTTGATCGGATGAAAATAGACGATGTCGTCGGCGCCATCCCCGCACACCTTGTTTGTGGAATTTGGGGGACGATGGCTGTTCCGCTTACAAACGGAGATGCGAGCTTTGTCGGCCAATTCGTCGGTGTTGCACTGACCGGTATCTTCGTATCTGCAGCCTCCGCTGTGGTCTGGATGCTCTTGAAGGTCACAATCGGTGTTCGGGTCTCCGAAGAGGAAGAAGTCGAGGGCCTCGACAAGACCGATGTTGGCATCGAGGCTTATCCGGAATTTGCGAGCTAAGCCGCAAACTATATCTCCTGGGAGTGGTTCCCCAGATCATAAAAGCCCCGGCGCGATGGCCGGGGCTTTTTTATTGATCTGGCGGGGATAGACGCTGTTTTGTCCCCCAAAAAAGTCCCAGTCTGGATCAGAGGCGAAACTGGGATCCCAGTTTAGACAATTTGATCACCATTCCATACCCATATTTTTCTTCATCCAGTCGGCAAATGTCGCAGGCTTTTCCATCGATTTTGGGTCCAGGGAGCCAAAGGCGAGAAGCGGTCCATTCACACGTTCCAGGCGGACACCGGAGACACTTCCACTGCCGCTCCAATTATAACTGGACCGAGGGTCAACGATCAGCATAACGCGCTCACCGCCATGGCCATCATCGTCGCGCCCGAAGATCAAGCCATAGACCTTCTCGCGGCCGAAAAGGCCATAGCTGACAGCCTGGGATTTGCCATCCAGCAAAACCTCGTCGGCGAGCAATTTTCGACGCCATTGCAAAACATGCATGCGATCGCCATTCACGATCTTGATGTCGATGTCGTATTGCGTCAGGCGGACGATTTCTGCATGCATGGTGGCTTCTCCGGAGAAATTATCGAATAACAATAATATCTCGGAAGAAATAGGTCAAGGGGAGAGCCGTATCCCTATTGAGACTCGGGCGACAGTCGCGTCTCCTTAATGAAGGGCCCGTCCGGATACGGCGACACCGTCAAAGGAGAGAGCTGCCGCCGCAAATAGAGGTATTCCAGGGCAGACCGCCGCGCGCGCTCGACCTGGTTGGCAGCCGCAGAGTGTCCACCATCGATGTTTTCATAATAGAGGAAGGGTTTGCCAGCCGCCTCAAACAGTTTGGCCATCTTGCGGGCGTGGGCAGGGTGAACCCGGTCGTCCTTCGTCGAGGTAACGAAAAATGGC
>JBCBAO010000040.1:0-13119 GCA_038532405.1 Pseudomonadota bacterium
CGCCGCAGCTCACCTGCACGATGGGCGAACGACACGTGACCTGCATTCGGATCGAGGAGGACTAGATGACCCAACTGACAGCCTTGGAACGCGACTTGCTCGCCTGCGTCGAGCGGTTGGTGACGGCCTCAGAGGCCTCCGCGAAGGACTTGACCGCCTTGGAGACACGCTCGACCGGCAGGATCGAGAGGGAACCGGCTGGCTTGAAAGACTGCGTGACCTTGCTCATTCGTTCACAGGCCGCATCCATGAAGGCCTTGAACGGATTGCTGAACGACGAGGCGAGCTACAAGACGCTGAACGAGAGCTTGCAGCAGAGCTTGACCTTAGCGAAAGCCGCCGCCGAGAGATTGAGGGACAGCTAGACAGCCAGGAAGCGCATGCGGAGCGGGGTTTGAGGCATTGAGTTCGTCTAGGTTATTCGGAAAAGAGCAACAAGGCAGCTCATGAAAGCAATCTGGAACACCGCACTCCATCAGTAAATGTTGATTTTCGTCAGTTCTTACAAAGCTTTATCCACCGAACTACCCATTGGACAAGACAGTTAGTCATCATGCTTTTGGGGTTTGGAAGAACCGTAGAATTTTTATCTATGGCTCCTTATGTCCCTCAGTGTCAAAAGGCCGACTAGGCGTCCTTTGGCATCCGAAATCAACAATTTTTCGATACGGCGAGCCTTCATCAAGGAGATAGCTTCTTCATGATCCACAGGCTCTGCAAGTATGGCCAGGTTGTCCGTCGTGCTCATTACTGAAATTGGGGTGTTTGGGTCATCAGCGAATGTCATGTCTCGGTTGGTAAGGATGCCGGCGATCGAACCGGAATCCGTAACAACGGGAAAGGTACTGAACCCGTTTGTTTCCTTTAGTTTAAGAGCATCCGCCAAGGTTTGCTCAGGTCGAACAACTATCGGATTTCGGATGATAAAATCATTCGGAATGTCTTCTTGAAGCTGGGTATGATCCGAGTTGTTAGACCCCAAACGAAGATACTTTTTGGCCCAAGCAAACTCTGGCCGAATGTTTGCTGCCTTCTCAAATAGGTCAGCGTTACGTTCTACAAAGGCTGCTATTCGACTAAGCGCTCGTTGCTCAGATGTCTGAGCGAATTCTGTTGTGCTGGTGATCGCGTTCTCAAAGTGTTCGCCAAGCCTATTGGTCGCTTTCTTGAACCTAGGCATCGATTTCATTGCTTCCCAAATGAAACCACCCACAACACCTGCTGAACCAAGAGCCAAAGCTGGAACCACTACGGCCGACAATGCTCCGCCAGCCGCGTACCAAGCGGCTCCGCCCACGAAAACAGACAAACACGACCCAACCAACACCGTACCCAAAAAACGGCTTCGCGATGGCGACGGGTCCTGTTGAGTTTCAGATGTCAAATCCAAAATTGCCTGTGCTGTATCCGGTTCAACCAATTCGGGCTCGTTGGATATTGCTTCGCCAAGCTGCCGTATCGTTCTTTGATCTCCTATCTTTTCAAGATCAGAACCTTCATAACGGTACGCGTCTTCAACAATTTGCCTCCCCGTTGAAGATGCCATGATTAGCGGGCCATGAAGATCACAGATTACGCTGATAGCTTGTTGCTCATCAGGTTCGAAATCAGGCCACTCGTTGGCCGAAATCTGCTTGAGCGCAGTGCTCTGCGCTGCGATCAGTTTGGTCCCTCGCGCATACAAGACCGCGAAATTGATCTCACTATTAGGTTTCCGTAGTTCGTCGCGATAACTCGAAACAAGTGGTGAGAGCAGTTGCGCTTGAGGCGCATTCATATTCTGGGCGTATCGAGCAGCCAGCTTCTCAATGGGCCCGTTTTCTGACAAAAGCTCAGACTTTATCCCATTAATGGTTGCATCTTCCCGGTCCCCTTCAGATGCTTTCAGCTGGATTTTTCCGTCGCTGGACAATCCAAATTGAACCAAGGGGCTTTGCTCGGGGATGTCGCGCGCGACTTGAAAGAGCTGCTCGCCAACATCGGCTTGTCTGTCAAGATCAGCCAAGTCTTTTTCTGTAAGATTGAGAGTGCTTGCCAGCAGATCAATTGTCCGCTGAGTAGGGTTGTGAACTCTCGCATTCTCAATTCTCGAAATGTCACCTTTGCGCTTTGGGTCTCCGAATACCTCGGCCGCTAAGGCTTCTTGAGTCCAGCCAAGTTGAGCGCGTCTGCGCTTTATTTCTTTGCCAAATGCGACAATCCAGTCATCTGCCAATTATTCAGTCCGTTCTAGAAATGCGCAAAATATCACTTTCTGGGCCGCATTCCTCAAGCGGCGACCAAAGGTTCAATACCAGACACATCAATCTCCTTGGCCGCCAGCGCCATGTCGTAGTTGGTCTGCAAATTCACCCAGTAGGCCGGGGTCGTGTTGAACACGCGGGCAAGGCGCAGTGCCGTGTCAGGCGTGATTCCGGTCGTGCCCTTGATCAGCCGCTCGATCCGCGTCCGAGGCACGCCCAGACGCCGCGCAAACGCGATGGCCCCCATCTCCAGGGGATCGAGGTAAAGCTCCTTCAGGACTTCACCGGGGTGCACCGGGTCTTCAAGCAAGCTCATCAGCGTATCCTCTCAATGGTAGTCCACAATCTCGACATCGGCGGGACCGTTCGGCGTCCAGACAAAGCAGATGCGCCATTGCCCGTTGATCCGCACGGAGTGTTGCCCCGCTCGATCCCCTTTCAGTTCTTCCAGGTGGTTGCCGGGCGGGAACCGCAAATCCTCAACAACTACCGCAGCATCCAGCGCCGAAAGCATCGCCCGCGTGCGCTTCACCAAGTCACCCGGGAAGCCTTTGCCGTACTTGCCTTTGACGGCATTGGCAGCGAGTTTGCCCTTGGTGCTTTGGATCATGAGCAGTGCGTATCATGTCGCGATACATGTGTCAATGCGCGATACACATTTCAATAAATGAACGCCTAGCAAAGAGACGCAACGCCCAATGCGATGTTTCGCAGCATGCTCTCTTGCAAGGTTGAGGGTCAACCGTGCAAGTAAATTTTTGTTAAATGTAAATGCCTTAGCTGACTATCATGTCCTAAGCAGAGAGAAGCTTACCTCGTGTATACTCTCTTGAAGCTTCTGACTGACGCTCAGCCATCCGTTCGAACTCTGCTCGTTCTTTGTCCAGATCGCGGGCCAGAGCATCCTCGTTTGGTTCATTCTGAGGTTGGTGCTGCTTTTCTTGGTCCATTGTGTCTGCTCCCTGTTGTGATTCTATTGTGAATCACTTTCAGTGATGGATCAATGCTTGCCTTGACGTTGGTTAAGGATGGACCGACACTCGTGCTCCGGTTGTTAAGGGAGTGCTGAATGAGTAACCGCGTCGAACTGGTGTTTGGGTTGGTTGGTCCAATTGGATGTCCAATCCATCAAGCACGTGACATTCTGGCTTCGACGATCAAGAAATTGGACTACACTCCAGTGACTGTGTCGCTCAGCGCAGAGATGGACAGGCTCTTGCAAGCGAAGGGAAGCGTAGTCGAGGGGGGCTCCGAGTCCGTACTTGAGGAAAAGATTCTCAAAGGAAACAAGCTTCGAGAAGCGTTCAATAACAACGGTGTCCTTGCCGCTGAAGCTATCAGACAGATCGTTGATTTTCGAAAGGACTTTGCAAGAAATCAAGGAGAAACGGATGAGGAGAAAATAGACGAGCGAGCGCTCATCCCCCTCGACGAACATGCATTCATCATTGACCAACTGAAGCGACCTGAAGAAGTCGAACTGCTCATCAAGGTTTTTGGAAAGCGTTTTGTTCAAGTTTCTGTTGTCACGTCGCTAGAGCAACGCAGACAGTCTTTGGTAGCTCGGCTGCGTAGTGAGCAGCATGGTTGGGACAACGCCCGCTGCGAAACCCATGCAGATAAACTGATTGCAACCGATCAAAACGAACGAAGCGACGAACGTGGGCAGCGAATCTCAAAGATTTTTCATCTAGGTGACGTTTTTTTTGATGGCGCGTCCGAGGATTCTCTCGAAAGGTCCAGCCAGCGTTTTTTGAAAGCCTTCTTTGGGCGCAACAATGTCGCACCAACCCGTGATGAATTTGCTAGCTACATGGCAAAAGCTGCGTCGTTGAGGTCGGTCGATCTTTCAAGACAAGTCGGTGCCGCAATCATGACGCCCGAGGGCGATTTGATCGCTGTCGGCTGCAACGAAGTTCCAAAATACGGAGGGGGAAACTACTGGGATGAAGATACGAATAAGAAGCGTGACATTGATCTCGGTGGCGAGGCAAATAAGAATGAAATCAATAGGATAATCTTTGATTTCCTGGGTGTCTTGCAAAAGCAAGGGCTCATTGTTGATGGCCATGATGTCGATTGTATCCTGCAGAATGATGGCCACCGAAAAGCGATAAAGGGCTCCTTAGTATCTGGTGTGACTGAATATGGTAGAATGGTTCACGCCGAGATGAATGCTCTGTCTGATGCAGCGCGCCTGGGCCGTTCGCTTAAAGGTGCATCAATTTTTGTGACTACTTACCCATGTCACAACTGTGCGAAACACCTGATTGCGGCTGGCATCGAGCGGATCGTCTTTGTTGAACCCTATCCTAAAAGCAAAACTGAAAGTCTATTCCAAGACATCGTGGGTCCTGACGCAGCCGAAAGTGAAAAGGTCAGCATCGAACACTTTTTTGGAATATCGCCAAGACGTTACCGCGATATCTTCGAAAAGGGCTCCAGACAAACGACAGAAGGTGAAGTTGTCGATTGGTATAACGGTGAACGAGCACCAAGACTGGGTAGTATTGAGGTTGGGGCCCCGGCTCGTGTCATCTATGCAGTGCTCGAAAATCTCTACGGCTCATATGCAAAAAGTTCCGAAGAGTAAGCCTATGCCGAGAAAAGCAAGTAGCGGTCTATTCTAGAGTAGAAGCAACTTACTTGTTTGGTTTCTTGCGTACAGTGACG
Organism: Pseudomonadota bacterium; assembly: GCA_038532405.1. Classification (GTDB taxonomy): domain Bacteria; phylum Pseudomonadota; class Alphaproteobacteria; order Caulobacterales; family Hyphomonadaceae; genus CALLCD01. The sequence goes on from JBCBAO010000040.1 coordinate 4,917, forward strand.
TTTACTTCGCGTGTCATCTTTACGCTCAACAAATCCTTGCGTGAATTTGGATCGCGCCGCGCATCCAAGGCGCTCCAAGCCGATGCTTTAATCTCACGTCGCTTGTATGAGCATGGGTTGTTCTTGATCCGTTTCATCGACTACCCCTCGCTCTTTAGAACGCCACGTATTTTTGTTGGGGTCATTGTCGCTTTACAGTGAGCAGTTTTGCGGCGTGATTTCCCATTCTTTGTCGTCAAAAATTCAGTTGAACCATCCCCTCGTACGGTAAAACTCTTCACCGTTCCATTCTCGTGCCGTTTCCAATGCTTCTCGTCTCCAACGGCCTCATACATCCAGTCAAAGCAATTATCGACCTTCGCAAGTTCGTTTGCGACTGCCAAGGCAGAAAGAAATCTGTCGTTTGGATCTGGCTTTAAGCACTGAATTACAATACTTTTCAGCCGGTTAGGTATATGTTCTGGGAACAGTGATCGGCTTGGATAGGTCCCCTTTTCAAGTGCTCCTACAAAAGCCTTTCGGTCGCCTCCAAACGCATCGAACTGCTCTCTGACGGAAGCTTCACCACAGCACATCCTATAAAGCGTTAGGCCGAACTGATATATGTCGTGCTGCAAGTTGAAAGGTGGTCCAATCACTCTTTCTGGCGGGGCTATGGGCATATAGAACTGGTCCTGCCAAGCCTCTCCAGCATACATCTGTTTAGCAAGACCAAAATCCGAAATCAAAGCTTCGCCGCGTTCTGACAGCAGAATGTTGTCAGGTTTGATGTCGAAGTGGATCAAGCCTTTCGAGTGGATGTTGTGTAGACCAGACAAGAGCTGGCACGATATTCTAACAATCTCTCGAACCGTAAGATTGCGAGATGCCATCAGCGATCCTAACGAACCGCCTTCATAGAATGGTAGCGCGATGTAGACGTATTCGTCATCTTCGCAGGAGTAGAGAACTGGAACGACGTTTTGATGTGCAGTCGCATACAAAGCTTTAGCTTCATCAAAATATTCCGCGGCAGAATCCAGCTTTGCTTTTGCAATCTTCTTCATAACAATTTCAGCGCCTAGCTGGACATCTTCAACAACATACGTGGTTGAATTCTTACCCTCTTGCCCAATCTCGCGGATTTCGTGCCACTCAACTTCAGCCCTTTTGTGTGGTTTAAGCATTTTGTTCAGCTCCAAGTGCACACAGGACGGCTTCTCTTTCTTCTTTGGACATATTCTCCCAGTCATCAACATCGAAGGCGACGTCGCCATCAATCATCGGTTTTAGGTCTGTTCGAGTTCGGCCCAAACGCGATGCAATTGAGGAGATATGACCAACATAGTAGCCCTTGAGCGGGCTGCTCGCGAATGCCTCGATGATCACTCCTTCAATCTGAAGCCTCTGGATGTTCATACGTTGTGAATTTGGTTCAGTGGCTCGGATCCCAGCCTGCTGGACATCGTATTCACGGATTATGTCCAGAAAGTTGCTCCGGACGTATTTGAGCGCATCGGGTGTATCAAATGCCAATGGCACGACTATCTCATCAAGGTTCACGATGTTACCGTCAGCCGTATCAACTACAGCGTAGACTACGCTGGAGGGTCGGGCCCGGATGCCGATTGTCATCATTTTAATTCACCCTTGCGCGGAACATAAAGTGAACATATGCGCTGCTGTTCCAATTGGCAACCTAACCGTGTTCGTACTGTAGTACAGTGAACATTGGTCTCTAACTTCACCCGCCAATCAGGCGAGCCAACCTGCGGTCTGCAAAACGCAGGGTCAACACTGATCCAGTTAGAACAGGCACAAGTAGACCGGCAGCGGCTGCTAACAGAACGAAGGTTCCGGAAGCCAACGAAAATTCGTCAGTTTGAGCGAACAGATTTAGGCGCAGAAATCCAGCCAAGTACAACGCGCTAACTCCCAGAAGAGCGAGGTGAACGACCTCCAAAGGTTCGATCATATTGCGGCGCGCGCGTTCCAGTGCTGCGCGGCGGAGTTTCTTCCATTGGTCGCTTGGTTTTTGCATTTGCCTACTCCCTTACGAGTTCGATCCATGTGTGAACGTCATCATCCGTTACTTCCCGTCCCTCAACTTGTGACTGGTACCAGCGCGCGACGATTGCCCCGCGTTTTTCACTTTTGATCTTGATACCGGCACCCTCCAGGTACTGATCAAGTGACGTCTCGATCCTCTTCAAAGCCTCAAAATCGTGACCGACGCGGATCGACTTTGTGCCTAGCAGCAACCAGGCTACGTCGACTTCGTATCGACTGTGCATCTTGATCAGCGCTTCGATTGGGATGCCGCGCTTACCCTTCTCATAGCTGTGATAAGCCCGATGTGAGACACCTATCGCTTCTGCCATCACAGCCTGCGAAATGCCAATTTCGCTACGTGAGATGGCCAGGCGTGCACCTACTTCCGCGAACATATCAGCATCTTCTTGCGCCATTTCGACTTCCCAATTGACGGAAGCGCAATTTTGTATAAACATCGCACAAAATTACGCATATTCCCGTTTGAATCCATCTGAGCACGTCAGAAGGTACCAAACAAGCGATTCCATGCGTACGTACGATTTAACTCAGGTGGACAAGGATGACTGAAATGGCAGAGACCGACAAATCAGACAGCTCTCAAATCCTGGGGCTTGGGAAAAAGCCATCCGAATGGGTCGAGCTGATGGCAGATATGGGGATCGACATTTCTGAGCGGACCCTGCGCGAGCGAGCAAACGAGACTGGGGCATTCTACCGCCTTGGGCGGACCATGCTGATCACGCCCGCGCAGATCGACAAGATATTTCAAGGAGGCCAGGCATGCCGCTCCAAATCTACAAGAGGGGTCGCTTCTACTGGGCCAAGGGCCGGGTCGAATACAACGGCAGGCCAATCGCCGGCCCATACCGGCGAAGCACTAAGGCATCTACAGAAGCGGGCGCACGGGACTGGATAAACCGCGAGACCGAGCTTCAGATACGCCGCCATGTTGTTGGCGATGAGCCGAGCAAGACGTTCTCGGATGCGATCATGCTCTACAACGCGTCCCCCAAGACCGCGAAGCAGTTGATCCCGATTGTTGAGGAGATTGGCGACATGCCTTTGGGCGCAATCTCTGGCGCACTTCTCAAAGGTCTTGGGCCGAAGTTGAAACCGAAGGCATCGGCCGACACTTGGTGGCGCGAGATCGTGACGCCAGCGAGTGCGGTCATCAACAACGCGCACGAGCTGGAAGGTACGCCGCTCATTCGAGTGAAGCCCTACGACAAATTCGAGCGCATTGCCCAGGACAAGCGCCGGGGGAAGCTCAGCCGGGTTGAACGCAAGCCCGCTGACAAGGAATGGATTGAAGCGTTTTGCCGAGCCGCCGATCCCTACAACGCCGCTTTGGTCCGGTTCATGTTCGAGACGGCGGCGCGGATCGATCAGGCTGTCTCGATTGAGCCTGACGATCTGCGTCCCGCCGAGAACAAGGTCAGGGTGAAGGCGCAGAAAGGACATCCGGAAAGCTGGATCACCGTTTCGCCTCAGATGATGGACGAGCTACTGGCCTTGCCGCCCAAGCGGCCAAAGAACCGAAAGACCGGCAACTTCATGAAACCGCGTGTCTTTGGCTATGGCAGTTCGACCGGCTACAACACGCGCTGGAAGACGATCTGCAAGAGCGCGGGCATCCCGTACCTTTCAGTGCACCCGGCAGGGCGGCACGGGTTCTTCACCGAATTGGTCGTCCGGCAAGGCGTTGATCCAGTCACCGCGGCCAAGGCTGGGCGTTGGTCCGACCCCAATTTACCTATGCGCATCTATGCCCATGCAGAGACGGATGAGGCCGATGTCAGGGCCCGTTTTCGTACAAACCGCGTACAGGCGGATGCTGTACAATCACCCAAGACCAACAGATCACAGAAGGAATAGCGCTATGAACGGTTCCCTCCTAAGGGGCAGGTTGCAGGTTCGAATCCTGCCGGGGTCGCCAGTTTTCTACGCTTTTGGTGCATCAGGCGCGTTTGCCGTTCGGAAATTGCGCTTTGATGCATGGAACAGGGCTGCGCGCTAGGGTATCAGGCGGGAAGAGTTTTTCTAAGTGAGCCAACCAAGCCCATGGAGCCTGCCAATCGTCTTCTCAACGCACGGCTGACGGAGCTGTTAGGCAAGGTTTATCCCGATGAAGATGTAGCTGCCTTGGCGCGATCCATTCTGGGGATTTTTTGGCCGGAGGGGGCCAGCCCACGCAAACGACCGCGCGCGCCGGGAAACCGGCTTTGGTCAGAGCGGGATGCGGTTCTGATCACTTATGGCGATACGCTGCTGGATGGGCAGCACAAGCCGCTTGATCTGCTGCAAGATTTCCTCGCCCGTCATGTGGAAGGTGTGGTGAACGGGGTGCATATTCTGCCGTTTTTTCCGTTCAGTTCCGATGATGGGTTTGCGGTGACGGATTATGAGGCGGTGAATCCGCAGCTGGGAGAATGGAGCGATATTGCGCGGATCGCGGAGCGGTTTCACCTGATGTCTGACCTGGTTTTGAACCATGTCTCAAGCCAGGGGAAATGGTTCAATGAATATCGTCAGGGCAATGCGCCCTATGACGAGTTTTTCTATGAGGGGAACCCGGAGGATGACCTGTCGGAAGTCGTGCGTCCTCGGACCACGCCGCTTTTGCAGAAGGTGGAAACGCGGGATGGGGAACGCCATGTCTGGTGCACCTTCAGCCATGATCAGATCGACCTGAACTTTGAGAACCCTGCGGTGCTTTTGGAGATGCTGCGCATCATCCGGATGCATATCGACAAAGGGGTGCGCATTTTGCGGCTGGATGCGGTGGCGTTCATCTGGAAAGAGCCGGGCACGCCGTCCATTCACCTGCCGCAGACCCACGCGGTTGTGCAGCTTTTGCGTCTTCTGGCCGATTATACGTCTGAAACGGTCGTCTTGCTGACCGAAACGAATGTGCCGCGGACAGAGAACCTGAGCTATTTCGGCAACCGTAATGAGGCGCATGCGGTCTATAACTTCCCTCTGCCGCCGCTGATTTTGCACGCGATGCAATCGGGATCAGCGCGGTATCTGCATGATTGGCAGGCCAGCATGCCGCCCGCGCAGTTGGGTTGTGCTTACCTGAATTTCACGGCCAGCCATGACGGGGTCGGCATGCGTCCGGCGGAGGGTGTGCTTCCGCCAGAAGCGCGCGACCAGATGATTGAGACGGCGCGGCAAGCAGGCGCGCTCGTGTCCATGCGCGCGATGCCGGATGGGGGGGAGAGCGCCTATGAGCTGAACTGTTCGCTCTTTGATGTGATGCGGCGGACGTTCAAAGGCGTCGATGAGCATCATCTGGCGCGCTTCCTGTGTTCTCAGACCATTCCGATGTCGCTGGAAGGGATTCCTGCGATTTACATTCATTCGCTGCTGGCCACGCCTGCGGACACGCAAGCGGTAGAACGGCGTGGCATGAACCGTGCGATCAACCGGCACCGCTGGCATTACCCGGATTTGTTGGAGCGGTTGGCGGATCCCTCCACCGATCAGGCGCAAGTGATGGGTGCAGTGTCGGAGCGCTTCAAGATTCGCGCGAAGCAACCCGCGTTCCATCCCAATGCCACGCAGTTCACGCTGCGACTGGACGAGCGGCTCTTTGGCGTGTGGCGACAGAGCCTTGATCGAAATCAATCGATCTTTGCCATTCATAACGTCAGCGATGAGACGGTTCTGGTCAGCCCGTCCGAGATCAATCTGATCATGGATGATGCCTGGCGGGATGTTTTGTCGGGCGAAGAGGTGCTTTTGACGGGCCCCGAAATTCCGTTTGCGCCCTATCAATGCCGCTGGATCACAAATCGTTTCTAGGGGTTAGAATTCCGCTTCGTCCTCTGCGGCCGCTTTTTTGAAATCCACCAGAAAATCCGGGTCGGCGGCGTTTACGCGGTTCCAGGTGGCGATGAAGGGGGTCTCGGACGGGTTTTCGAGGAAGAGCTGACCGGCGCGGATGATGTTGTCGGCGAAGAGTTCGACTGATTTTTCTTCCTGATGACGATCCACCGTCAGGCCGTTCATGCGGGCGTCGTTGTAGTAGCTGTCGAGCAGATCCAGCGCGGCGCGGTAGTAGGTTGCCTTCAGCGATCGGAAAAGGTTTGGCGTGAAGACCGTGCCGTCAGAGGCCAGTTTGCGGAAGATGGCCTTGCAGATATCCGTCGACATGCGGCTGAGGCCTTTGGAGGCATCATCAGGCGACAGGACTTGATGTTTGTGGTCATAGGCATCGGCAATCTCCACCTGACACACGGACTGAGGCGCGAGGTTGCGCCAAGCCTCTGACAGCACGCCAATCTCCAGCCCCCAATCCGAGGGGATGCGTAGATCGGGCAGGGTCATCATCCGCATGGCAAATTCACCCGAAAGCGGGTAGCGAAAGCTGCGCAGGTAATCGAGGTAGTCGCGGTCACCGACGACCTTTTTCAGCGCAATGAGAAGCGGGCTGACCAGAAGGCGGGTGACGCGGCCATTGAGTTTCTTGTCATCGACGCGAGGGTAGTACCCTTTGGCCATCTGATAGCCGAAACCGGGATGGGCCACGGGGTACACCAGCCGCGCGAGCATTTCGCGGTCATAGTTCAGGATGTCACAATCATGCAGCGCCATCACCGCACTATCGGCGCAGGCGATGGTGTAGCCCATGCATGTCCAGACATTCTTGCCTTTGCCCGGTTCATTGGGCGCAAGGCCAATCCGGTCGAGCCTGTCGCCAAGGGCCGTCATGCGGGGGCTGTCATTCCAAAGCACGATGTGCTGTTGCGGCAGGCGGGCGAAGAATTTCTTGGCGATGCGGTATTGGGCTTCATCGGCTTGATCCAGCCCGATGATGATGCGGTGGAGGTAAGGCACCTTGGCCAGTTCGTCGACGATGCGCCCCAGGGCAGGGCCTTCCAGTTCGGAGAATAGGCAGGGCAGCACAAGCGTGATCTTGCGGGTCTCAGAAAAGGCGACCAGTTCGTAGGTCAGATCATCGAGACCGCGGGTGCGCAGATTGTGCAGCGTTGCGATGTTTCCGTTTTGATGAAAGTCAGCCATGGGCGCGTTTGTCTTTCTTGTCTTCCAGTTCTTCAACTATTTCAAGAACGGCATCTGACCAGCCCGCTGGCCCGGGCCGTTTGGTGCGGCGGATGCGGCCTGTGTCTTCTCCGGGCAGGTGCGGCATGGTGTTGGCGCCCGGGTTTGAGACGATAACGCCGATGTCTGCAACCTCCAGCATCGCGGCATCATTGGGCGCATCGCCCAGCGCTATGCTGTGAGAACGATTGTAGCGCTGGATCAGTTCCTTGACACGATCAGCCTTGTTGCCGCCGAAGGAGAGCGTGAGAAACCGCCCCCCTTGTTGGGCGGTCAGGCCAGCGCTTTCAGCGGCCTTGAGGAATTCGGCCAAGGCGTCTGGCGCGCCTGTCCAGAGGCCCGGTTCGCTAAACTGCCGGGCTTTGGCGCGCACAGCTGCCTCAGGCGACAGGCCCGTGCGGTCAGATACCTCGCCCGCGTCCATATCGCCAAAGCCGCGAAAGCCTTGGGGCAGTGCCCCTATGGCATCCCGCAGGCGACGGTAGGGTTTGTCATCCGCCTCTGACGTCAAAAGCCCACTGCCGTTTTCCACGATGGCGGGCCAATCGCTGAAACCCAATTCTGCCCGTAGCGGGGCCATTTCAGCGGCGGTTTTGGAACTGGCGAGAATCAGGCCCGCGCCTCCCTTGCGCAAGACATCCAGCGCGGGCGCGGCCTCGGCCCAGGAATAGGTTTCATGGTCAAGCAGCGTGCCGTCGAGATCGGTGAACACCAGCAGATCGCGCAAATCCTTCATGAGGTCAGGGTAAAGCAGAACGGGGCGGGATACGACCCGAAAGCGCCGCCAAAAAAGAACCCCGGCGCGAGGCCGGGGTTTGAAGTTGGTGCACTGTCAGGTCACAGGCACCGGCGGTAATTCATGTTCAGTTGGCTCGGCCCATCTCCGCGCGGATCTGCTGGCGGAAAAAATCGATGGGCACGTGTTTGCCGTCTTTCTTGATGCACCAATAGGTCCAGCCATTGCAGCTGGGTGCGCCTTCAAGCGCCGCACCGACCTGGTGGATCGAACCCGTCACATCGTGTCCTGCCAGCGTGCCATCGGCGCGCACTTTGGCTTTGTGACGGTTGTTGATGGAATAAAGCTCTTCGCCCGGGCGCAGCA
>JBCBAO010000041.1:0-13068 GCA_038532405.1 Pseudomonadota bacterium
GGTCTCTACTGGCCACGGGCGACTGCGGGGATATACTCCAAGTTATGAAAGCGCTTCTTCGATCTGAACCGGTCGCGGTTTGCCTGGGATGGCTGATTTGGGCCTATATGGCGCTCTGTGGACGCACCATCCGGTGGTCCATAGGGGGCATTGATGACGCGCGACGCGCCTGGATTGCCCACGATGCGCTGATCGTCGCTGCCTGGCACTCAACAATCCTGACGCTGCCAACGGGGTGGACAAAGTTTATGCGCAAATGGCCCTCGCGGGGCGCGCCGTCTGCCATGCTGATTTCACTCTCGCCAGATGGTGAGCCCGTGGCCCGGGCCATTCGCCACCTTGGCCTGGAAGCCATCAGGGGATCTGCCTTCCACAAACGCAAGCGGAAGGATAAGGGCGGTGGTGCCGCACTGGCCGAAGCCTCCCGTTTGCTGAAATCAGGGGGGGCTTTGTGTATTACGCCCGACGGGCCGCGGGGGCCACGCCAACGCTCGGGGCTGGGACCGATCCTGATCGCCAAGCGCACAGGAGCCGCCATCCTGCCCTATGCGCTCGCCACAACACCCTCCAAACGGTTGGCGACCTGGGACCGTTTTCAGATCCCGTTTCCATTTGCCAAGGGGGCGATTGTCTTCGGGCCGGTTGTCACATTGGATGCTGCTGGATCTGCGGAAAACATGCGTGCCATTCTGGAAGCGAGGTTGAACGCGGCCACGAGCCGCGCCGAGGCGCTGTGCGGTGCCCCCCATATCGCGCCAGCTGAAACCGATGACCGCCGAGCGAACGCCGCATGACACCGGGCATATCGCTTTACCGGTTCGCCTCCGGCGGGCTGGACCCGTTTGTTCCATGGGCCATGGCCCGGCGTAGTGCGCGCGGCAAGGAAGACCCGGACCGCCTGAATGAGCGCTTGGCGAGAGACCTGCCGCCGCGGCCCAAAGGCCAACTGATCTGGTTCCATGGTGCAAGTCTGGGGGAGTGCAAACTCCTTATGATGCTGTCCAAGGCGCTGGAGACCGAATGGCAAGATGCCCACTGCCTCTTCACGTTCCAAACCCTTGCCGCAGCAGACGTGCTTCAACGGGACATCGGAGATATTGCCCTCCTGCAACTCGCACCGGTCGATACGCCCAGGGCAGCGGCCCGCTTCATTGATCACTGGACGCCGGATCTTTGTATTTTCGCTGAAGGTGAGATCTGGCCCAACCTTCTGAACAGTGCCCGGAGCGCCGGATGCGCCACGGCTTTGGTCAATGCGCGCATGACTGAAAAGTCGATCAAGGGGTGGAAGCGCTGGCCGACATCGGCCGAACGCATCTTTAAGGGGTTCCAGGCGATCCTGGCAGCGGATAGGCGAACCGGCGACGCTCTGTCTGAGATCACCGGCCGCGTTGTCGCCTGCCCGGGCAACTTGAAGCTCTCGACTTTAAAGGTGGCATCACCAGGAGTGAGACCCGATCCGCCCGAACTCTGGGACGAAGGGGTGTCGGTCCTGTTGGGGGCCTCTATCCATCAGAGTGATATCTCTCGATTGATCGACGCTTTGAAGCACTTGCCAGCTCAAACACGGCTGATCCTGGCCCCGCGCCATATGAAAAGCGTTTCAGCGATTTGCGATGGGGCCGAAGCGGCCGGTTATTCGTGGGCGCGGCGTACTGAGACGCCGAAAATAAGCGGATCGACAAAGATCTATATCGCCGACACATTTGGCGAGCTGGATACCTGGTATCAATATGCTGACCATATCTATCTTGGGGGGGCCATTGAGCCCGGCATTGGTGGACACAATCCACTTGAACCCCTGCGCTACGGCAAATGCGTGATGACAGGCCCGCACATGACCAATTTCGCAGACCTTGCACATGACCTGAAAGAGATCGGCGCACTAAAAATAGTTCAGACGCCTCACGATATTGCTCAAGCTACTGAAGCACCGGCGCACTTATCGCAAGAGGTCATGGCTCGCCTTCTGGATATGGCAGAGGCCCCAATGGCTGCGACCCTCGCCGCGCTTCGACCGCTCCTGCCGGCTAAGGCGGAGACATGAAGGCGCCATATTTCTGGTCTGCGGGGCTTGATCCCCGGTCCCGCGAAGCTGCCCCCCTCACCCGCGCCCTGCTCTCGCCCCTTGCTGCACTGTATGCAGCCACAACCGCGCGCAGGCAGCGGACAACGCGCGCCGTGGCTCTGCCTGTCCCCGTTATATGCGTCGGCAATGTAACGTCGGGGGGAAGCGGAAAAACCCCGATTGCCGCAGCGATCCGTGCGCAGCTGACAAGCTGGGGGATACGGGCAGCGACGCTATCTCGCGGCCATGGTGGCCGGTTAACAGGCCCGATACAGGTTGCGCCCTCCCATACCCATATTGATGTCGGCGATGAGCCTGCCATGTTGTCCCGCACTGGCGAAAGCTGGATTGCAAGGAACCGCGGGGATGGCGGTGAAGAAATGGTGAGGGCGGGCGTAGAGGCAATTGTGATGGATGATGGTCACCAGAATCCACAGCTGGAGAAGACCGTTTCCCTGCTCGTCATCGATGCCGCGGCACCATTCGGAAATGGGCATGTTTTGCCCAAAGGCCCTTTGCGCGAACCGGTGCAAGCGGCCCTTGAACGAACCGATCTGGTTGTCGTGAGTGGAGATGGCCCTGTGCCGGCGATTGTTCAAAGGTCTGGTATACGGACTATTCGGAGTCAGCTGAGGCGAATGACAGAACTGCCATCGGGCCCCATCATTGCGTTTGCAGGCATTGGGCGTCCGGAAAAGTTCTTTGCTTCAATCGAGGACGGCGGCGGGGCTCTTGTCGATGCGATGAGTTTTCCAGATCATCACCGTTATAGACCGCGTGATATTCAAAACCTTCGGAATCTTGCCGAGGACCACGGCGCAACACTGGTGACGACACGGAAAGACCATGTGCGCTTGCCGGGACCTTTGGCGGAGGGCATTTTGCCGATTGATGTCCAAGCCGAGTTTGAGCCGACAACGGCCATCGATGATCTGCTGAGAGGCCTCTTCAAAGCGCAATGAGCCAAACGCAATACATAAGATCGACGGACGTTGAAGACCGCGCATCATGGGCCAGGCGGGTTCTCTGGCGGATCGAGGCGATGGCGTGGGATTGGTTGTATTGGTTTCCAGTTTCAAAGTTTCGTGCCGAACGTGCCTCCGATATAGGTGCCAAAATCGGGCGATGGATCGGCCCGCGCCTGAAACAGCACAAGGTCGCAAAACGAAACCTCGCCCTTGCCTTCCCGGACTGGAGCCCATCGCAAATTGACGCTGTTGCCCGGGAGGCCTGGGAGAATGTTGGGCGCACTGCAGGCGAACTGCCGCACTTACCGAGCATCGATCCGTATGCGGCTGATGGGAGAGTTGATGTTATCGGGGCTCATCACCTCGACGCGATTGAGGCAAGCGCCGAGGGGGCTGTTCTGGTGTCAGGCCATTTCGCCAATTGGGAAGTTATGGCCGCCGTGATCTGCAACCGCCCGGTGGATTGCCTGGTCACCTATCGCGCCATCAACAACCCGCATATCGACAAGCGCCTGAACAAGGTGCGCCATGATTATGGCATCGGTGTACTGACGCCAAAGGGGCTCGGCACACGAACGCTGATGAAGGCCCTTGGCGACGGACGTGCCGTTGCGCTGATGAATGATCAGAAATTTCGAGAGGGGCTGGCGGTTCCGTTTTTTGGGCACGCAGCGATGACAGCACCGGGACCAGCACGGTTGGCTTTGCGCTACGGCGTCCCGATTGTACCAGTATCGACGGTGCGAACAGGCCCAGCAAGATTTCGCGTGACCATTCACGAACCGCTTCAAATAAAAAAAGGCAAGGCGACGCCCGGAGATGTCCAGGCCGTGGTGGAAGCCATTACGCGCTTTATCGAGGACCGCGTTCGCGAAGTGCCGGGCCAATGGTTCTGGATGCACCGCCGGTGGCCGAAATCTGCAAATCGACCTACGCAGGCCCCTCCAAGCACGGATGCGACACCATGATCTATGAATACATTGCTTTAGCAGCGCTCGGTTTCGGCGCGTTTGCCGGCCTGAGCGCCCTTTTGAACCCCGACGGTATTGCCGCGACCCTACGCCTGCAGGCCACGCCTGAAAAACCAGGCGGCTACGCTGAATTCCGGGCGACCTTTGGCGGGGTTTTCCTGATGATACATTTAACGGCCATTGCAATCATTTTGCATACACCGCCGATCATCTCCGTCTTTGTTGCCCTGCCGATTGCGGCTGCCTGGCTGGGTGCTGCCATCGCGCGCCTTTTGTCGATGGTGGTGGACAAATCGAAAAATGGAGAGGGCGGCAACAATCGCTATTGGGTTATCCTGGAACTCGTCGTGTTTGCGATGATCGCGTCCATCGCCCTTCAGATCTTATAATCGGCAATGGCCCGATTTGTCCTACACACCACCGACCTTTCGCCATTTGGACAACGGGCAAAACTTGCCTTTCGCTGCAAGGGGTTGATGGATCAATTGGAGCTCGTTGACACATTCGGCGGCACAGATGCCCTGGCCGCTCTCGCCCCAATGGCGCAAATCCCGCTTCTGGAAACCGATGGAATGGCCTTGCCGGAGAGCCAGACAATCGTCGACTACCTGGATATCTTGCATCCAGATCCACCCCTCTTGCCATCACACCCGAAGCGCGCCGCGCTTAATCGCTTGGTCACACGCCTTGTGGATCTTAACATTGGGCCACATTTTCTGACACTCATCTCCGCCATGCGGACGCCCGACCAAAAAGATGCCATACAATCTGCAGTCATGGCCTTCTATCGCGGCTTTGGCTTTGTAGAGCACTATTTCGACCAGGCAGAGCTCGGAACCGGAGACCTGCAAATGGCGGATCTTGCCCTTGCCCCATTTGCCATCCTCGCACCCCACCTTGCCGATTGGCATGGCGTGCCGGTTTTCCCAGATCTGCCCAAAATGGCAGGGTATCTGAACACAGTTCAACGGGCACCGCACATGGCCGAGACTTTCACCGAAATTGAAACCGGTTATAAAGCGAGGGCTGATCGCCTGCGCGTGACATAGATATTTAGAAAGATTTGCCCATGACGGAGCGTCGAGAGACGGGCCGGGACAAAGGAAAGTCCCCATCTTCCCCTTCCCGCCGAGGCGGCAAGGCACCCCGCAAAAAAAAGAGACCGGAGCCCGATTGGAGCTCTGGCGAGCGCATCGCCAAATATCTTGCCCGCTGCGGCGTCGCATCCCGGCGCGCCTGCGAGGCCCTGATCGAAGACGGAAAGGTGACCGTGAATGGCGAGCGCCTTGTCTCGCCGGCCTTTAAGGTCACCGGTCGAGAGGACATTCGGGTTGGGCGGCAACGCGTTGCCCCACCAGAGCCGTCGCGGCTTTGGCGTTACCACAAGCCAGCAGGGCTGCTGACAACCAATAGCGACCCGGACGGACGCCAGACGATTTTCGACCAACTCCCGAAAACGCTGCCGCGCACCGTTACAATTGGACGGCTCGATTTAAATACGGAGGGCCTGCTGCTCCTGACCAATGATGGGGAGCTTGCACGCGCGCTTGAGCTGCCGGCGAACGCGTTTGAACGCACTTACCGCGCACGCGCTCATGGACGCATCACCCAGGACAAACTTGATACGCTTAAGGATGGTATCGTGGTGGACGGCGAGATCTATGGTGAGATCACCGCGACGCTGGAACGCCAAACCGGGGCAAACAGCTGGATCACTGTTACACTGAAAGAAGGCAAGAAACGTGAAGTTCGCCGCGCCCTCGAATTTTTGGAGCTCCAAGTCAACCGCCTGATCCGGATCAGTTATGGTCCATTTCTGCTAGGGGATTTAAAGCCTGGTGCGATCAGTGAAGTCTCGTCGGCTCGCCTGCAGACCGATCTTGGCGACATACACCGCACACTGCGACGCCACGGTGCCGCAACGTCACGGTTTGAGCCTGGCGAAAAACGCACTAGGATTCGAAAAACAAAAAGATAGAAACCGGCAAAAAGCCGACCCCCGGGAGATGGAGGCTTTCTCTATGGGATTACAAAATGTAACGGACACCTACCAGGAAGAAACACCGCCGGCAGGTCCGTCTAACCCACCATTTTTTTCACTGGAACCACCGCTCAATCTTGCAGATCCACAGGTCTTTTCAAATTTTGGCGGCTATACATTCGACACGTTTTCCAAGATGCGGAGCGAAGCGCCGGTCATGTGGCACCCGGAGGAACATGGCGCGGGCTTTTGGGCGGTGACGCCTTACGATCTCGTCAAACAAGTTGAACTGGACCCTGTTACCTACTCCTCCCAGCGCGGCGGTATTTTGATGAGCTACGGGCTGGCAGATGCGCCGCGTCACCCTCTGCTCCATTCGGCGTCCTTGAACACATTGATTTGCCTGGACCGGCCCCACCACACGTCCCTGCGGATGGAACATATGCAGTATTTCCGTGCTGGCTATGTGGCAGAGCTGCGCAAGAAGGTGGATGCATTTGTCGGCGAACGGCTCGACGCCATGGCCAAACAGGGCCCGGTTGTGGATATGGTCGAAACCTTCTCCGCTGAGCTGCCCTTGTTCACACTCTGCGAGATTCTGGGCGTTCCAGAGGCCGACCGGCCGAAGCTCGTGCACTGGATGCATTTTCTGGAAAGTTCGCAATATCAGGCCCAGCAGGAAGGCCTTGGCAATGTCACGCCGGAACAGATCATGGCGTTCATGTCGGAAATTCAAGCACTGTTTGAGTTCGGCCGTGATCTTTTGCAAAAACGCCGCGAAGAGCCACGGGAGGACCTTCTGAGCGCCATTGCAAATGTTGAGATTGATGGTGTGAAACTCTCTCCGGAGTTTCTGGATGGGTCATGGCTGCTGATTGTCTTTGCTGGAAATGATACGACCCGAAACTCGCTATCCGGGACCATGAAACTTTTGACCGAGCATATGGATCAGCGTGCCAAACTGATGGCGAACCCTGAGCTTTTGCCGAACTTCGTCCATGAGGCCATTCGCATGGTCAGCCCCGTGACCTATATGCGCCGAACCGTGACAGTCGAGACAGAACTCGGCGGACAGACGCTCTCGGAAGGTGATAAGGTGGTGATGTATTATCCCGCCGCCAACCGGGACCCCAACCAATTCAAAAATCCAGACGCATTCGACATAGAACGGGAAAACGCAAAAGATCATTTGGCGTTTGGCCTCGGCCCCCATGTCTGCCTTGGCCAACGTGTTGCGAACATGCAATTGGAAGCAGCTTTCCGGCAAATATTGGAGCGCTTCCCAAAGGCGCGCTGGACCGGAGAGATGGAGCTTGCTCCCAACAATTTTGTCCACGCAATCTCCAAACTTGAAATTGACCTCGGCATTTGATGCCTCACCCCTCGCCAGACAAGGAACGAACCGATGGACCGTGCTGACCTGATCGTCGAGAAAGCAAATCCAAAACAGGCAAATTGGGTGTCGCGTGGAGCACCGGATCTTGCCCCGAACCAGGCGCGCCTGAAGATCGATTCCCTCGCTCTGACCGCGAACAATGTGACCTACGCAATTTTTGCAAACTTTGCGGGGTATTGGGAATTTTTCCCGGCCGGGGACGCAGCCCTAGGCCGCGTTCCCCATTGGGGCTTTGCCACCGTCGAAGCCTCCAATGTTGACGCCTTGCCAGTCGGCGCGCGCATCTATGGCTATCTGCCGGTTTCTACAGACCTGACCATCGAACCGGTCGCCTTTGACAAAACGGGTTTCGTCGATGGCAGCGCACACCGCGCAAACCTACCCGCCTTTTACAATCGGTTTCACCTTACCCAGACCGATCCGGCCTACCATGCAGATTATGAAGATCACCAAATGCTTGTTCGTCCGCTGTATGCGACGGGGTGGCTGATAGACGATTATATGACCACTCACAAAACGCCACCGAACCAGGTGTTGGTGTCAAGCGCCTCTTCCAAAACCGCCCTCGCCTACGCCCATAAAGCCTGCGAACGCGAAGGCCTGACCCTGACAGGCCTCACCTCGCCGGGGAATGTCGATTTTGTCAAAGAGACAGGCTTCTACACCCATGTATTGCCCTATGACCAAATATCCGAAATTCCGAAGCTCGCCCCAGCGCTTTATGCCGATTTCCTCGGCGATCCGGCACTCCGCCCCAAACTATCAGAGGCTCTTGGCGATTGCTTTGCCGGTACGGTTGCGATCGGAGCGACGGCCTGGGACGCAGATCGCTCACCGATCCCTTCTCTCGGTGATACGCATGGCGACGTGGAGATGTTCTTTGCGCCCGGCCATGCAGAGGCTTGCGCCAAGCGGATGGGACCCGTCCCGTTCTTTTCAGCCATGAACGGAGACATGCGCGATTTCTATCCGGTATCGGCGAAGCTGATCAAAGCGCGCCATATTCAGGGGCGTAAAGAGATCATCGAGGCCTGGCATGACACAATGGACGGAAAAATCGCCCCGACAGACGGCTTGATCTTAAAACTATAGCTCGCGCGGACTGAGGATAAATTCCGTCCGGCGGTTTCTGGCGAGACCGGCTTGGGTGCCCGATGTATCGAGGGGCTGGGTTTCGCCATAGCCAACCGAGGTTAGCCCGCCGGACGGTACACCGCGCTCCAGCAAATAGAGACGCACAGCATCGGCGCGATTTTGGGACAGGACCATATTGTCAGCATCGTCGCCAATTGAATCGGTATGACCGGCAATTTCAATATTGTAGGCTTGGCAAAGGATACCCGCCCCAGCCGCGGCATCCAGCAGCCGCGCGCTTTCCGGCAGAATGGTTGCACTGTTGATGCGGAAGGCGACCGTGCGCCCCTCCATTGTCTTGAGGAACGCGTCCTGACACGCGTCCAGGGTCGGGCGCTCGCCAAGGGCAGCGAGGGCTCCGCCGACACCGGCTGCACCGCCCTCGACATCTATCCCGTCAATCACGACGTCGACGGCGCGTGCCCCATTTGGGTCTGCCAGCAAAAGCGCTTGGCCCGCGGTCAAACCGGCTTCCTTGGTGCTCTCATCGGGCGCGGTTCCGGTCAGTGTTGCCGTGCGACCGCGCAACCGAAGCCCCATCCAACCATACCCCATAGCTGGAAACTGGGCTTGAAGAACTGTTGCCCATCCCTCGCCACTGTCAGCGGTATCCGCTGCATCAGGGCGTAAGGTCTGCCCAGCAGAGATTTGGGAAAACACCCCATTTTGAAACACGTATTGGCCGTCCGGTATGGGGACGCAGGTCACATTGCTGGATCGGGCAAATGGGGTCTCAGCCGTGTCGCACCCAGCGATGCCCATGAGAATAATGGGAACAGCCGTAAACAGGTTTAGTTCAGTTGCCTTCATATCTCATCTACCACGTCTTTCTGACGCCCCTTTTGCACCAACTATCCCTTGGGACAAACCACAACTGATCACAACCTGCACCGGCCGAGCAATCCCCTTCATTGAGCCTTATATACAGTGCCGCCCTTCATGACGAAATCAACGTCAAGCAGGGCTTCAATATCGGCGAGTGGATCGGTATCAACTGCCACGATATCAGCAAGCTTTCCAGCCTCGATACTACCGATCTGATCTGCCAGTTCGAGATGTTCAGAGGCGATAATTGTCGCCGCACGAATGGCTTCTTCTGGAGAAAATCCAGCTTCGACCATGAGCGGAAACTCGGACGCATTTTCCCCGTGACGGGAAACGCCGGTATCTGTTCCGAAGGCAACCCGTACGCCCCCTGCACGGGCCCGTGACAGCATATCCAGCATCAGGGGACCAACAATGGCCGCCTTTGCGCGAGAGGGCGCAGGCAACCAATCTTCATTGGTCCACCCCGTGACGGTGACACCGGCCAAAACGGTCGGCACCAAAGTCGCACCGGTCTCCTTGAACAGGGCGATGGTTTCCTCGTCGAGATATGTCCCGTGTTCAATGGAATCGATGCCGGCGCGCAGGGCGGCTTCAATGCCACCCTTCCCATGGGCGTGGGCCGTGACCTTGCGGCCCATGGAGTGAGCCGTATCGGCAATCGCCTCCAACTCGTCGTCGAAGAATTGTTGTCCAAGGCCGGCAGCCGTATTCGAAAGGACACCGCCGGTCGCCGTGATCTTGATGAGGTCTGCCCCATCTTTAACGGCCTGGCGCACCGCGCGGCGGCAATCGGCGACACCATTGCAAGCATTCGGCCCTGTAAAGACAGCCGAGAGCGCCGGCGACAGGCCGTTCACCTCACCGTGCCCCCCGGTCGGTGTGACCGAGCGCCCGGATGCGCGAATGCGTGGCCCGGGCACACGGCCGATGCGGATCGCGTCGCGCAGGGAAAATACAGCTTCATTTGCCCCGCCAACATCCTGCACGGTCGTGAACCCGGCCAGTAGGGTCTTATAGGCGTTCTGCACACCAAAAAGAGCTGCATCGACTTCTGAATCGGTCAGTGTGCGCAAGCGGGCATCTGGGCCATTTTCGGATGTGATATGAACGTGGCTATCGATAAGACCCGGCAGGACAAACCCCTCGCGAAGATCAATGACGACATCGCCCGACCGGCCACTCACATAACCGGCTTCAACGGACATGATGACGCCATTCTCGATGCGAACCGTTTGCTCGGACAAGTATCCCTCGCCAGGCACGGCCAGCAATTTTCCCGCATAGATTAGGGTTGCGTCGGCGGTCGCAGTTCCAATGGCAGCCCACGCCGAGAAGACGGCTAAGAGTGTTTTGCGCATGAAATCTCCCATGGGCGGTGAGACCGCCAGTTGTGATATCCCCTAAGTTCAACAGGTTGCGACCGGTTGCAAGGGCGTATCTGTTAAGGATTCGCCGCCAATTTCAGCGCCCGATGCGCGATCCGCTATCGACCTTGAAAGCGGGCAGTCCAGCCCGTTTCAGGCGCGTTAAACCTGCCCGAACCGTGGTATAGGACTGTGTGAGGCGCGCCTCCAATTCGGCGTATGGCATGGCGTTGAAAGCAATGGACACCCAACCGCCGCGTTTCAGATAGGCTGGAAGCGTCGCGACACCTGCTTCAATCAGCAGGCGTGCAGTATCTTCATCCTGGCATTTCAAGGTCACGCCATCGCTTATCGGGGCGGTTACGGCAAACATCTTGTCTGCCACTTTGAACACCCACATGCCCCGCCATTGAACCACCTTATGGGCCCCTGGCAGCAATAAGGCGGATTTTTCTATCTGCTCAGGGGTCATGTTGTCGTCCGCGACAAGGTCATGAATTTGCCATCGCCTGGAAAGACCTGGAAGCCAAACCGCTCATAGAATGTATGGGCATCCTCGGTCACCAGTTGCCAGCGGCGCACCTCCTTGAAGCGGGAGGCATGGAGAAGGGTTTCAAGTATCCAATGTCCAAGGCCACAACCGCGGTATTCAGGCAGCAAAAAGAGGTCGCTGATGCGCGCGTTAAAGACACCATCGGATAAGATGCGCACGCACCCACAAAGTCCACCATCGGGCGTATAGAGCCCATAGACGTGGGAGGCCAAAAGCGCGCGGCGCATGCGGTCCCGGGGCTCTCCGCCTGCCCAATAGGTTGTGGCGAGGCAATCGAGAATGAAATCGAGATCCAACCGAGACGGGTCGTCGCTCAGGACGAATGCGTCGCGGTGCACAAACGTCTCAGGCTGGTCGATACGCCCTGTTTGCCCCATGGAAGCCTATTCGAGATCCCGCGTCGAGAATCTCTGTCCGCCTATGCTCGCATCGACCATGGCCCCTGCGCGTTCATAGGTGAAAACAGCCACGCCATCGCTATAGCCAGACGCCGCACCCGCCCCATCGGTGGAGATGATCGCCGCAGCATCGGCGCGAAATGTGAAGTCACCGCGTATAAAATTATCGTATTCAGCCTGGTCCCGAAAAAATATGATCTCGGAATAGCTGCGCCCCCCCAATTGAAACCCAACGCTGTACTGGCGCAAAAAGGCCCGGGCCGTGGGCGCGCCATTCCGGTAAACCAGGCCAGATCCGCGGGCATAACCAAGGCCGACCCCTCCCTTTCCGACGCTTGGAAACACGACAAGTCCGTAGGCATTGTCGAAAAAGGCTTGCAGGGAGGCGTCGCGTTCCAGGAAGTCCGCCATCGTGTCGCGGGATTTGTCGGTCAATGTGCGGCTCGTTCCAGTGGACGCATCTTTGCGTGGGTCCCAGCGCTGGGCGAAGGCCGCATCCGGAAACCCGAGCGACAGAACTGAAATGGCAAATATCAAGGCTCTCAACATGGCCGGACTCCCCTGTCATATGTCCGAGCCAGTTTAAACGGCGCAGTTTTAATTTGCACATGCAAAATAGGACAGGATGCCCCGGAATAGCTGTTGGCAGGGCTCGCCGATGGTCAAACACCTCCCCAAAGCTCGGCCTTGATAATGCCATTTTGTCTAAACATGACGGTTCATGGCGCGCTCAAAATGCCTGCGCGCCGAGGGTAAGCACGAACACAAGACCTCAGTTTTAGGGCAAACCAGAAGGGACAATTATGTTTTACAGACTGATCGCCGTCGCCATCCTGGCGGCGACCGCTCTTATGGGCCATGCGAAGGCAGATCCATATGAGGGTTGGTATACCGGTGCGGATATCGGTTACATCACCGATGACGGCTTCGATGGTTTCAAATACACCGCCATAGGCGGCTATAATTTCGAGATATCAGACACTTTCTATATCGGTGCCGAAGGCTTTCTGGGCGGCATATCTGGAGAAGGCGATACCGTTTTTGACTGGGGCGCGGTTGCGCAACCCGGCTTTATTATCAACGGCACGCATTCGGTCTTCGGGCGCATCGGAATCGAAGGCTTCACCGGAAACGGCGATACCGAAGCAGGTGTTCTGATTGGCGGCGGCGGCGAATATGGCCTGTCAGACGGCCTATCTCTGCGCGGCACAATCGATACCGTCGAATTCGATACGTTCAGCATTCGAGCTGGGCTCGTCTACCGATTTGGGGACTAGAATCGGATTTCCGATCATATAGCAATTGAGCGGCAGCCAACTTCTTCATTGGCTGCCGCTTTGTTTGGGCAAAGCAAACAGAGCGCTATCGGGCTAAGCCGTCATGCCAGCTTTGCGGGCACAGTCCGCG
>JBCBAO010000042.1:0-12823 GCA_038532405.1 Pseudomonadota bacterium
ACGCATCCTTCACCAGGGGGGCAAAGCTGAGATCAATCTCAGACTGGTTCTGGGGCACAAGCTGGGCGGACGCTGTCTGCTGAAACAGCGGCGAAAGCGCGACGACCAACAGCATGGCAACGGCAAGCGCAGATGCAGCTAGGAATTTCGATACATGTTTTGTCATGGCCATGGATGTAATCTCACTCTGTGGCCCCAATACGGCGAACCTGTTGTCTTTCATGCACGCGAGATAATATTTCCGTCAGCGATTCAAAGGCGTGTGCCATAAATCAAAACCCCTGCGCAAAGCGGCAGGGGTCTGACAATATCGCTATTTTTTTATGGGATTAGGCGTCGGCGGCGGCCAGGGCTGCTTCTTCAGCGGCCAGGCGTTCACGGTCGATAGCTCCCCGTGCCTCCGGGTCGCGGTCTACCAACTCAATCACGGCCACAGGTGCATTGTCACCATGGCGATAGCCTGCTTTCAGCACGCGCGTATAGCCACCTTGACGGTTTGCATAACGCTCGCCCATGACGGCGAAAAGTTTCTTCACCGCATCCTTATCGCGGATTTGGGCGATCGCGCGCCGGCGGGAGGCCAGATCGCCCTTCTTCGCCAGGGTCACCAGCTTATCCATGATTGGCTTAAGCTCTTTGGCTTTGGGCAAAGTCGTCACAATCTGCTCATGGGTAATGAGCGACGCAGCCATATTGGCAAACATCGCCTTCCGATGGGAAGCGGTGCGGTTCAGTTTGCGGTGCGCAATGCCGTGGCGCATGGGAGTTACTCCTTCGAAAAGCCGTCCCGGCTTTATCTAGTGATGATCGTCGTACTTCTTGGCGAGGCCTTCAATGTCTTCCGGCGGCCAATCGGCCACTTCCATACCAAGGTGCAGCCCCATACCCGCAAGCACTTCTTTAATCTCGTTCAGCGACTTACGTCCAAAGTTCGGCGTGCGCAGCATTTCAGCCTCGGACTTCTGAATGAGGTCGCCAATATAAACGATATTGTCGTTCTTGAGGCAGTTGGCCGAGCGCACGGAGAGTTCCAACTCGTCGACCTTTTTCAGAAGAACCGGGTTGAAGCCAAGATCCTGCTCCTCGCTGACCGGCGCTTCAACAACCGGCTCATCGAACGTAATGAAGAGTTGCAGCTGATCTTGCATAATACGCGCCGCATAGGCGACGGCGTCTTCCGGTGAAATCGACCCATCCGTCTCAACGTTGAGTGTCAGTTTGTCATAGTCGAGGACCTGGCCTTCACGGGTGTCTTCAACCGAATAGCCCACGCGGCGAACCGGGCTATAAATGGAATCGACGGGAATAAAGCCGATTGCGGCATCTTCCGGGCGGTTCTGGTCGGCCGGCACATAGCCCTTGCCCGTCGCCACCGTGAACTCCATACGCAAATCTGCGCCATCGTCCAAATGACAGATCACAAGGTTCGGGTTCAAAATCTTGATATCGCCGGTCGTCTCAATTTGCCCGGCTTTGACAGGTCCGGATCCGGACGCTTTCAGCACCATACGCTTTGGCGTGTCCGACTGCATGTCGATGGCGACCTGCTTCAGGTTAAGCACAATCGTCGTCACATCCTCGCGGACACCTGGTATGGCAGAGAACTCGTGCACCACACCGTCGATTTGCACACCGGTGATCGCAGCACCCTGGAGCGAAGACAGCAGAATACGGCGAAGCGCATTGCCAAGGGTTGTGCCAAAGCCGCGCTCGAGGGGCTCCACCACAAGTTTCGCTTTGCGGGTCGGGTCAATACCGCCTTCGATCACCGGACGGTTTGGCCGGATCAGTTCTTTCCAGTTGCGGTCGTTGACGGTGACATCAGTGTCGGCCATGGCCGGTTCCCCTTATATGGAGCGTTTGGTGCAATTTAGACGCGGCGGCGCTTGGGCGGGCGGCATCCATTGTGCGGAATAGGTGTTGTGTCGCGGATCGATGTGACGGTCAGTCCCGCAGCCTGCAAGGCACGCAAGGCGGATTCGCGGCCGGACCCCGGTCCACGCACATTAACTTCGACGGTTTTCAATCCGTGTTCCTGGGCTTTCTTGGCGGCATCCTCAGCAGCAACCTGCGCAGCATAAGGCGTAGATTTGCGCGAGCCCTTGAAGCCCATCCCCCCGGCGGACTGCCAGGAAATCGTGTTGCCCTGGGCGTCCGTGATGGTCACCATCGTATTGTTAAAGCTGGCATTCACATGCACGATGCCGGAGGTGATGTTTTTACGTTCGCGGCGGCGAACACGTTGGGTATCGCGGGCCATGCGCGCCTCCTATTTCTTCTTGCCGGCAATTGGCCGTGCGGGGCCTTTGCGCGTGCGGGCATTTGTGTGGGTGCGTTGTCCGCGGACAGGCAAGCGGCGGCGATGGCGCAATCCGCGATAACACCCGAGATCCATCAGCCGCTTTATATTCATGGACACTTCGCGGCGCAGATCGCCTTCCACGGTGTAATCAGCGTCAATTGTCTCACGGATTTGGATAACTTCGGCATCCGTTAGATCCGCGACGCGACGGTCGGCCGAGATACCAACCTTTTCCGTGATTTCGCGGGCCTTGGACGCGCCAATGCCATGAATATATCGAAGCGCGATTTCCACGCGTTTGTTGGTCGGTATGTTGACACCTGCAATGCGGGCCAAAGTCGTCTCCTGAAACTCAAAAAGCCCGTCTGCGCGCAACGTTAAAAGTCGCTCCGCGCGCCAGGCACCAGCCTTCTAGCGAAGAGTGGCGTTATAGACCTGTGAAATGTGGCGTCAACTGTCTAATGTGACGTTTCTGCTGCTTCTTTCAGCGCCGCATCGATTTGCCGCGAAACGGCCTCAATCTCTTCCATTCCATCGACCTCGCGCAGCTTCCGTTGCTCGGCATAGATTGGGATAAGCGGGGCGGTATTTGCGTTGTATTGATCCAGGCGGTGGGCAAACGCCTCGGGGTTGTCGTCTTTGCGGCCCTCCTCCTCAAACCGCTTCTTCACCCGCTTTAAAAGCTTCTCCTCATCGACCAGAAGCCGAACAACAATATCCACGGCCTGCCCGCGTGCAGCCAGGCAATCATCCAAGGCCTTAGCTTGGCCCACGGTCCGGGGAAATCCATCGAAGATAAAGCCAGGCACGCCTTTGTTCTGGTCGAGCTGCTCCTCAATCAATTCGATCACAATCTCATCTGAAACAAGGGTTCCGGCGTCCATGATCGCAGCAACCCGCTGGCCAAGATCGCTACCAGACGCCCGCGCGGCCCGCAGCATATCGCCGGTGGACAGTTGAACAAAGCCGCGTTCATTGACGAGGCGCTTGGCTTGGGTGCCCTTTCCAGCGGCCGGCGGCCCGAACAATATCAAATTCATCTCTTGCGCCCTCCCAGCCGCGATTTCTTGATCATGCCCTCATACTGGTGGGCGATCAAATGCGACTGGATCTGGGCAACCGTATCCATTGTCACAGACACAACGATCAACAGAGACATTCCGTTGAAAACCGTTGGGATCGTTGGATAATTCATGCGCAGAATATCCGGCATAACACACACGAACACCAAATATATCGCGCCGATTGTTGTGAGCCGTGTCAGGACATAGTCGATATATGCTGCGGTGTTCCGCCCTGGGCGAATGCCGGGAATGAACCCGCCATGCTTGCGCAGATTGTCCGCGGTTTCTTCCGGGTTGAAGGTGATCGAGGTGTAGAAAAAGGTGAAAAACGCGATCATGACGCCATAGGCAATCATAAAGCCCCACGTGTTTGCGCCGAAGGTGATGGCGAGCCATTGCAGCGCATCGCCGACAAAGCCGCCCGTCGATTCAGGCGTTGCCCCAGCAGCTGCATTCCCGCCGGTGAACCCGATCGCCGTTGTCGGCAAAAGCAGGATCGCCGAGGCAAAAATCGGTGGGATCACCCCAGATGTATTGATCTTGAGCGGCAGGAAGGAGTTTTGCCCCTGCATGATCTGATTGCCCTGCTGGCGCTTCGGATACTGGATCAGCAATCGCCGCTGGGATCGCTCCATGAACACAATGAACAGGACAAGCGCGACAACCAGGGCCAGCAGGCCAAGGATAAAGACCACATTCACAGAATTGGTCTGGGCTTGGCTGAGCAAGTTGAAAATCGCCGTTGGCATCTCGGCAATGATCCCAGCGAAAATGATCAGCGAGATCCCGTTGCCGATCCCCCGCGCCGTCACCTGCTCGCCGAGCCACATCAGGAAAATCGTTCCGCCGGTCAATGTGACCACAGCCGTCAGAATAAAGAACCAGCCCGGAATTCCGTCGAGCGCAACCGATCTTAAGCCGACGGCAATTCCAAACGACTGGACCACGGCAAATGCGACGGTCAAATAACGCGTATACTGGTTGATCTGCTGACGACCAACCTCCCCTTCCTTCTTCAGGGCGGCAAGGGTCGGCGAGGCCGTTGCCATCATCTGCACGATAATGGACGCGGTAATATAGGGCATCACATTGAGCGCGAAGATGCTCATCCGTTCAATGGCACCGCCAGCAAACATATCGAAACGGCCAAGCAATCCGCCAGACTGGCTCTCAAACAGAAGGCGGAACTGTTCCGGATCAATCGCCGGGACCGGAATAAACGTTCCAAGCCGGTAGACCAAAAGGATACCGAGCGTAAACATGATCCGCTTCTGGAGGTCTTTGGCCTTGGAGAAGGTCTCGAAATTTATATTTCGAGCCATTTGTTCTGCAGCTGATGCCACGCGCGAATCCTCCAGATATGTTTTCGCCGCCAAGATTGGCGGCGAAAGGACGTTTGTGAAGGGGGAGACGGAAAATTCCGCAGCTTTGCCTAAGCTGCGTCGTCCGCCTGCACACCTGTTACCGTCACTTTGCCGCCGGCTTTCTCAATCGCCTCTACAGCCGATTTGGATGCGCCGGTGACGGTTATGGTCACCTTTTTCGGCGCATCGCCCTTTCCAAGAAGACGAATGCCATCCTTGGCGCGGCGCACAACGCCAGCCGCGACGAGAGAGGCTTCGGTAATCTCAGAGCCAGCATCGAGCTTACCGGCTTCAATCGCCTTGCCGAGCCGATCGAGGTTTACCCAAGCAAAGCTTTTGGCGTTCGGCTTGGTAAAGCCACGCTTTGGCAAACGCATGTAAATCGGCATCTGCCCGCCTTCAAACCCGTTCAGCGCGACGCCAGAACGCGATTTTTGACCTTTTACACCCCGGCCACCGGTTTTGCCCTTGCCAGAGCCAACACCGCGACCAATCCGCTTGCGCGCGCCGGTCGATCCGGCAGAAGGAGATAATTCGTTCAGTTTCATATCTTTAACCTGGAAAGCTGATCTTGTTCCAAACGAACGAGACTAAGCCTTCTCCTCCACAATCTCCACCATGTGCGACACCTTACGGATCATACCCCGCACGGCTGGTGTATCTTCCAGGGTGCGTGTGCGACCGATTTTGTTCAGGCCAAGGCCCTTTAAAGTTGCACGCTGCGATGCTTCCCGACGAATTGGGCTGCCGGTTTGGCGAACGGTCAATGTCTTGTCAGCCATCTGGAAAACTCCTCTAAGCGGTCTCGGCCATACCAGCTTCGGATGCCCCATCAGTCCGGCGACTAACAACATCCTGCACCTTCAGGCCACGCTTCGACGCAACTGAGCGGGGGCTCGCCTGCGTCTTGAGGGCATCAAAGGTTGCCCGCACCATATTGTAGGGGTTGGACGAGCCAAGCGACTTGCCAACCACATCCTGAATACCAAGCACTTCCATAACCGCGCGCATCGGTCCACCGGCAATCACGCCCGTTCCAGGAGGGGCTGCACGCAGGACAACTTTGCCTGCGCCCCATCGGCCACGGCCGTCATGGTGCAGCGTGCGGCCTTCGCGCAGTGGAATGCGAACAAGATTACGCTTGGCCTCTTCGGTCGCCTTGCGGATCGCTTCTGGCACCTCACGGGCCTTGCCCTTGCCAAAGCCTGCCCGGCCTTTGCCATCGCCAACGACAACCAGTGCGGCAAACCCGAAATTCTTGCCGCCCTTGACGGTTTTGGCCACGCGGTTGATCCCCACGAGCTTGTCGACAAACTCGCTTTGCTCTTCGTCACGGCGATTGTCACGGCCCCGGCCGCGTCCACGGCCGCGCCCGCCGCCATCCTGCTGTCCCTGTTGTTCTGCCATGAAAGCCTCCTAGAACTTCAGACCGCCCGCGCGGGCCGCCTCCGCCAGGGCTTTCACCCGGCCATGAAAAATATAGCTGCCGCGGTCGAAGATAACATCTTCAACACCGGCCTTCTTCGCCCGCTCGGCCAGGATCTCGCCGATCGCGCTTGCCGCCGCCGCATCGCCGCCATTTGGCGTTTTCTTGCGGAAATCCACCTCAAGTGTGGAGGCTGAAGCAAGGGTCAACCCCTTCTCATCGTCGATGATCTGGGCGGAGATATTCTTGTGGGACCGGGCTACCGACAAGCGCGGCCGACCATTGGCTAACTTTTTGAGCCGGATCCGGGTGCGCTGTGCGCGGCGGTTTGCTTTGTCTCGTGAGCTTTTCATGGCCTATTTCTTCTTGCCTTCCTTACGGCGGACAAATTCGCCCTGGTAACGAACACCTTTGCCTTTATAGGGCTCCGGTGGTCGGTACTTTCGAATTTCCGCGGCCACCTGGCCAACAACCTGCTTATCAATGCCTTCGATCACCACTTCGGTTGGTTTCGGCGTCGAAATCTTGATGCCCTCCGGTGCCGTGTAGATCACGTCATGGGAGAAGCCGAGGGCGAGCTTGAGGTTGGAGCCCTGCATTTGCGCCCTGTATCCAACCCCGACGAGTTCCAGCGTGCGGGTGAACCCCTCGCTGACACCGGTTACCATGTTCGCTGCCCGCGCCCGCGCCGTACCCCACTGGGTGCGCGCCTGGCCGTCCAGGGCTTCAGCAAATGTCATCTGCTTACGGCCCTTGGCATTGTTGTCATTCATCTTCTTTTCGGCGGCCTCATAGAGGTCGCTTCGGGGGCGGATGATGAGATTGCCATCGTCGAGGGATGGTTCCACAAGGTCAGACAACACCATGGACAAGGCACCTTTGGCACCTTTTGCCTCAATGGTCTGGCCATTGACGGAGACATTGGTACCGTTGGGAACGGTGATCGGAAGTTTGCCAATACGTGACATCTGCTCTGCCTTCCCTAGAATACCCGGCAGAGAATTTCGCCGCCAACATTCTCGTCCCGCGCCACATTGTCAGACATCACGCCCTTCGATGTGGACAGGATGGAAATGCCAAGCCCATTACGGACCAGCGGGATATCTCCAACCGATGAATACACCCGGCGACCTGGCTTGGAGATCCGCTTGATCTCCTGAATGACAGGCGCGCCATCATAATATTTCAATTCAATTTCAAGTTCGCGGTGGCCGCTTTTCTCGATTTCCGTATAGCCGCGAATATAACCTTCGGCCTGAAGAACATCGAGCACGCGCACGCGCATCTTGGACGCTGGCGACGTTACCGTTCCGCGCCCGCGCATTTGCGCATTCCGAATACGGGTCAACATATCGCCGATGGGATCAGAAATGTTCATATCGTATGCTCCCCTACCAGCTTGACTTCACAAGACCCGGCACCTTGCCGAGCGAACCGAGTTCGCGCAGGGCGATCCGGGACATCCGCATCTTCCGATAATAGCCCCGTGGACGACCGGTAACTTCGCAGCGATTGCGAACCCGGTTGGCCGCAGAATTACGGGGCAGTTCGGCAAGCTTCAAACGCGCCTGGAAACGTTCTTCCAAAGGCAGGTCTTCATTCATTGCGATCGCTTTCAGCGCTTCCCGCTTGGCGGCGTATTTCGCCACCAGCTTCTTCCGCTTTTCATTCTTTTCGATTGCGCTTTTCTTCGCCATGTCTTGGTTCCTGTCCCGCGCCTTAGTTCCGGAAGGGGAAGCCGCACTCAGTGAGCAGCGCCTTCGCCTCTTCATTTGTCTTCGCGGTCGTGCAGACGATAATGTCCATGCCGCGAATGGATTCCACCTGGTCGTAATTGATCTCTGGAAACACGATGTGTTCCTTCACGCCCATCGCAAAATTTCCAGATCCATCAAAGCTCTTGCCATTCAGGCCTCGAAAGTCCTTCACCCTTGGCAGCGCAATGGTGGTCAGCCGATCCAGGAACTCAAACATCCGTTCCCGGCGCAGCGTCACCTTGGCTCCGATGACCATGCCTTCGCGCAGCTTGAAGCCGGCAATGGACTTGCGGGCCTTTGTCGCGACAGGCTTCTGGCCAGCAATCAACTCAAGCTCAGCCAGCGCTGATTTGATCTTCTTGCTGTCCGCCACGGCTTCGCCGACGCCCATATTGATGACGACCTTGTCGAGCTTTGGGATCTGCATATCGTTTCCGTACGCAAACTGTTCCTTCAGCTTGGCGCGGATTTGATCGCGATACTTCGCCTTGAGGCGCGGTTCATAGTCTGCTGTCTTAGCCATCGATGGACTCTCCGGATCGCTTGGCATAGCGGGTCTTGCGACCATGCTCGTCAATCTTGAACCCAACGCGCACGGCCTTTCCGTCGCGCGGATCGATATGGGCAACGTTCGACACATGGATTGGTGCCTCAAACGTTTTAATGCCCCCTTGGGGATCGGCCTGGGTCGGCTTGGCATGGCGCTTGACCACATTCACCCCTTGCACAACCACGCGGCTCGTATCGGTTACAACGCGCAGAACCTGTCCGGTTTTGCCTTTGTCCTTGCCCGCGAGCACGACCACACGGTCACCTGTTTTCACCTTGGCAGCCATGATTACAGCACCTCCGGCGCAAGTGAGATGATCTTCATATGGTTCTTGGCGCGCAGTTCCCGGGGAACAGGTCCAAAGATCCGAGTGCCGATCGGCTCATTATTGTTGTTGATCAGAACAGCGGCATTTGTATCGAACCGGATGGCCGATCCGTCTGCCCGTTTGATATCCTTGGCGACGCGCACGACAACAGCGCGGCGAACGTCACCCTTCTTTACGCGGCCCGTCGGAATGGCTTCCTTAACGGACACAACGATCACATCTCCAACCGACGCATACCGGCGACCGGCACCGCCCAGCACCTTGATGCACTGGACGCGGCGCGCACCGGAATTGTCCGCGACACGGAGATTGGACTGCATTTGGATCATGCGTCTGCTCCTTCTCCGTTAGAGGCCATCAGCTCCCAGCGCTTCAACTTGGAGCGTGGCGCACACTCGACGATCGAGACCGTTTGCCCAACCTCGGCAGCGTTCGCCTCGTCATGGGCGTGATACTTCTTGGTCCGGCGCACAATCTTCTTCAGAAGCGGGTGCAGGAATGTCCGCGACACGCGCACAACCGCTGTCTTGTCCTGCTTGGTGGAGACCACCACACCTTCCATAATTCGCTTTGGCATGTTCGTTCTCCTACCTAGGCCTCAACCGCTTTCGCGGCATGCTGACGGAGCATGGTCTTGATGATCGCAATATCCTTGCGCACAAAACCGACGCGCGAGGTTTTTTCCAACTGATTGGTCGCCTGCTGGAAGCGCAAATTGAATTGCTCCTTCTTGAGCGAAGACAGCTCTTCCTTCAGCTGAGTCTCAGACATCGCCTTGAGCTTGCGAACGCGTTCACCTCTCTTCTCAGCCATGGCTAGACCCCTTCCATACGTTTGACGACTTTGCACTTGATCGGCAGCTTGGCCGCCCCAAGACGCAACGCTTCACGGGCAATCTCTTCGGACACCCCGTCGATTTCGAACAGGATGCGTCCAGGTTTTACCCGCGCGACCCAACGATCCGTGGAGCCCTTCCCTTTCCCCATCCGAACTTCGATCGGCTTGGCAGAGACAGGCGTATCCGGGAAAACACGGATCCAGACTTTGCCCTGGCGCTTCATGTGGCGCGTCACGGCCCGGCGGGTCGCCTCGATCTGGCGTGCCGTCACGCGCTCAGGCTCGAGCGCTTTCAGGCCATAGGACCCGAAATTAAGCGTAAAGCCGCCCTTGGCATTGCCGCTGATCCGGCCCTTGAAAGCCTTGCGGAATTTGGTGCGTTTTGGCTGAAGCATCTGACTTAAGCTCCCGCAGCCGGCGCGCCGGAAGCTGGCCCGCGCTGATTGGTGGAACGTGCCCGGGACTGGCCGGACGATTCCAGTTTCTTGTCCTGGGCCATGGGATCATGCTCCATGATCTCACCCTTGTAGACCCAGACTTTAATGCCGATGATCCCATAGGTGGTCAGTGCTTCGGCCGTGCCATAATCGATGTCGGCACGCAGCGTATGCAGCGGCACGGAGCCTTCCGCATACTGCTCTGTCCGTGCAATCTCAGCGCCGCCCAAGCGGCCGCCGACCATGACCCGGACCCCAAGGGCACCGAGGCGAACAGCCGATTGGATCGAGCGCTTCATGGCGCGGCGGAAAGACGCCCGGCGCTCAAGCTGGCGAGCAATGTCTTCGGCGACGAGGGTCGCATCGATTTCAGGCTTGCGCACTTCGACCAGGTTCACGAACACTTCATCGGACACCATTTTGGACAGCTGCTTACGCAGCGCCTCAATATCCGCGCCTTTCTTGCCGATCACCAAACCGGGGCGCGCCGTGTGGATTGTCACGCGGCACTTCTTGTGCGGGCGCTCGATAATGATTTTCGAAATGCCGGCCTGCTTCAGCTTGCCGCGAATATATTTCTCGATGGCGAGATCTTCGTGCAGCAGCCGGCCATAGTCGGCACTGTCGGCATACCAGCGGCTGTCCCAGGTGCGGTTGATGCCGAGGCGCAGCCCGACTGGATTGACCTTCTGACCCATTATGCGGCCTCCTCGACGGTGGCCGACGTATCGGTCAGCACGATGGTAAGTTGGGAAAATGGCTTCTGGATCCGCGCCGCACGGCCACGGGCCCGCGCCCGGATGCGCTTCATCACCAGGTTTTTGCCGACATGGGCCTGGCTGACAACGAGGCTGTCAATGTCCAGCCCATGATTGTTTTCAGCATTCGCGATGGCGCTTTGCAGGGCCTTGCGCACATCGGCAGCATGGCGTTTCGGCGAGAACTGAAGCTGGTTCAGCGCTTTCTCAGCCGACAGGCCGCGGATCTGTTGCGCCAGAAGGTTCAGTTTTTGCGGACTGATCCGCAGCATACGCAGCACAGCACGCGCTTCGTTCGATTTCTGCTTCGGAGGAGACTTTGCCTTGGCCATGATTATTTCCGCTTCGCCTTCTTGTCCGCGCCGTGGCCATAATAGGTCCGTGTTGGCGCAAACTCACCGAGCTTGTGGCCCACCATCTCCTCGGAGATGAGAACCGGCACGAATTTATTGCCATTATGGACCTGGAAGTTCAGGCCAACGAATTGCGGCAGAACTGTCGAGCGGCGCGACCATGTCTTGATCACTTCGCGCTTCGTCGATTCCTTCGCAGCAGCGGCTTTCTTCAAGAGGTAGCCGTCAACGAACGGCCCTTTCCATGTGGAGCGTGGCATCTGGTGGCTCCCCTATCGCTTCGCGTTACGGCGACGGATGATCAAACGATCCGTGGCCTTGTTCTTGCGGGTTTTCGGTCCGCGGGTTTTCTTGCCCCATGGGGTCACCGGATGGCGCCCGCCTGAGGATTTGCCTTCACCACCGCCATGGGGGTGGTCAAACGGGTTCATCACAACGCCCCGCACGGAGGGACGCTTGCCCTTCCAGCGCTTGCGGCCAGCCTTGGACAGAACCTGGTTCATATTGTCGGGGTTCGACACCGCACCGACCGTGGCGAGGCACCGGTCGAGCACCATGCGCAACTCACCGGAAGACAGCTTGATCTGGGCATAACCGCCGTCGCGGCCAACAAGCTGAGCATAAGACCCAGCAGACCGGATCATTTGCGCACCCTTTTCAGGCTTCAACTCGATATTATGGATGATCGTTCCAACGGGAATATTCTTGAGCGGCAATGTATTGCCGGGCTTGATGTCCGCTGTCTTGGAGGACATCACCTTGTCCCCGACAGCCAAGCGCTGGGGCGCAATGATGTAGGACTGCTCCCCATCGGCATACATAATCAATGCAATAAATGCGGTCCGGTTCGGATCATATTCCAAACGCTCAACCGTCGCCTCGACGTCGAACTTGTTTCGCTTGAAATCGACCTTGCGATAGAGCTTCTTCGATCCGCCACCAATCCGACGAGCGGTGATCCGGCCGCGATTGTTGCGCCCACCGGACTTGGTCAGGCCTTCGGTCAGTTTTTTAACCGGGCGACCTTTATGCAAATCGGACCGGTCCACCAGAACAAGCTGGCGGCGGCCGGGTGAGGTCGGGTTGAATGTCTTCAGTGCCATGGCGCGTTCCCTTCCCTACAGACCCGTTGTCACGTCGAGGGCCTGGTCGCCTTCCAGCGTCACAATTGCCTTCTTCCAGTCCGGGCGGCGACCCATGGTTCCGCGGAACCGTTTGGTTTTGCCTTTGACCTTGATCGTGTTGACCTTGCTCACTTTGACCTTGAACAGGGCTTCGACAGCATCCTTGATGGCGGCCTTATTGGCATCGATGGCGACTTTGAAAATATACTTTCCGTCCTCAGCAACGAGGGTCGCCTTCTCCGTGATATGCGGTGCCAGAATGGCGTCGTAATGGTGGTTCTTCACATCAGCCATCGTCTATTTCCCGTCCTTGGCGCGCTTGGCGAGCAGACGCGCAGCATAGGCCTGGTCTACTTTTGCGCGGGGTGGCTCACCGGCGATCATCTCTTTCGCCTGGCCAAGCCAATCTTCGCTTGCCGCTTTGTCGGCTTTGCCGAGCTTCTCCAAAAGCGCCGCACGGTCGGCGTCGGAAAGCGCAGCATATGCCGTCAATGTCCCGACCTTCTCGGCTTTCAGGGCCTTG
>JBCBAO010000043.1:0-12789 GCA_038532405.1 Pseudomonadota bacterium
GGTCCGATTGCCCGGGGTCATTTCCGGTTCTATGGCATCTATGGACACGACTAAAGCCTCCGACCAAAACGCTGGCGCAGATATACAGCAGTTGCATTCATCAGTACCATAAAGACCAACAGAACAACGATAATCGCCGCCGTCATTGGCTCCCAGGCGCGCTCCGAGCCCGTTGACCATTTATAGATCAAGACGGGCAAAGCCGTCGCCTCATCGGACAAACCGTTCGGCACTTCAGCAACAAAAGCTACCATACCAATCAAGAGCAGCGGTGCGGTCTCGCCGAGGGCACGTGCCATGCCGATAATGCCGCCCGTCAGAATACCCGGCGCAGCAAGCGGCAGAACATGGTGGAAGACCGTCTGCACCCGCGACGCACCTATGCTGAGGGCAGCCTCGCGAATGGAGGTAGGCACCGCGCGGAGCGCCGCGCGCGAAGCGATGATCACCGTTGGCAGTGTCAGCAAAGCAAGAACAAGCCCGCCGAGCAGTGGAGCTGACCGAGCCAGTCCGAATATATTCAGAAACACCGCCGCCCCCAACAGGCCAAACACGATGGACGGCACCGCGGCGAGATTGTTGATATTTGCTTCAATGAACACTGTGGTTCGGGTGTTGCGCGCAAACTCTTCCAGGTAAAGCGCGGCCATAATACCGATGGGAATGGCAAGCCCCCCAGTGACGAGCATTGTCAGGAGTGAGCCGACAATCGCCGCAAGGGCACCTGCCAATTCCGGATACGTGCTGTCAGCTGAAGCGATAAGGTCCCAATTGGGCTGGCGCACGATGTTGCCCTCGGCCAGCAGCGCTCGCATCCAGGCGATCTGGCGATCGCTAACGTTTCGCTGCGCTGGGGGTGTCTCAATGAATCTGAGCTCTGCTGGGCTCGCCAAATCACCGCCGACGGTCGCGAGTTTTTCGGCAATGAGGCGGGTCTCACTCAGAGCGCGCGCGCGGTAGACATAGCCGCCATAGCCAATCAGGAGGCTTGCCGTTTCCGGGCTGCCAAGGTCCGAAGGTGGGTCGCCGGGGAGACTGGCCCGCAGAGCTGCAAAGTCACCGGAGAGCACAAAAGCTGCAGCCCCTGGGGTTGGTAAGCGCGGCGCATCGTCCGGCCATGGCAAAATATGTTCCTTTGTGACGCGCCCTTTCAAATAGAGGTCAAGATCAGCTGCCAGCGCAATGCGGTAGGTCGCCGATTGGCCAAGCTGCCCCTCGCTTGCCACCCGCTTGGCCATCGGCAGCACCGCAAGCTGGGTAAACAGGTCAGATAGGTCACGTACAGCGGCCAGCTCCCGCTTGGCATCGGGGAAGCGCTTCGCCAGGGCATCGCGCGCAAGCTCATTGAATGCGCCGACATTTGTTGCGATCGTTGCCTGGTCCGATGCGCCCTCCGGCAAGACTTTTTCTGCCGTCGGTCTCAACTCCAATTGGAGATAGTGTTTGGAGAAGGCGCTGCTCGCCAGACTGAAAATGCTTCCAAGCAATGTAATCAGCATAAGGAGGGATGTGAGGATCGCAAACTGGCCGAGGCGCTTGAACCAGGTGTCATACAATCTGCGCCGCTTCAATTTGCGGGCCTGTTTCGGGGGCCTAGCCGCCTGGCGAGGCGCGGACATGCTGAAATCAACCATCATGCGCCTCATATCTGCGGACGACGCGAATTGCGATCAGATTGAAGAAAAGGGTAAAGCCAAACAAAGCTGCACCCAATGCGAAAGCTGACTGGGTCTTGGGGCTATCAAAGGCCGTATCACCGGTAAGAAGCGAAACGATCTGGACTGTTATTGTCGTTATATTGCTGGTGAGATCCGCCGTGATCCGCGCGCTTTGGCCTGCAGCCATCACCACGATCATGGTTTCCCCAATCGCACGGGAGACGCCAAGCAGGAGCGCAGCGATAAGGCCTGGCCGTGCGGCAGGCAGAATGACCTGACACGTTGCCTCCGCAGGGGTCGCCCCCATGGCCAATGCCCCGTCCCGCAACCGCGTCGGCACGGCGGACAGAACATCGTCGGAGAGCGAGGAGACAAACGGAATAATCATAATCCCGATGACAAGTCCTGCCGATAGCGCATTGGTAGGCTGCGCAGATAAAAACGTGTCTGGTACAAAGGGCAGTGCGTTGATCCATAGCGCCATTGCTCTGACGGCAGGTGCGACCAGTAAGAGTGCGAAAAATCCATACACCACAGTTGGAATGCCCGCGAGCACCTCCAGGGAGGGTTTGGCCCAGGCACGCAAGCGCGTGGATGCGTACTGAGACAGGTAAATCGCTGACAACAGTCCTATTGGGGCGGCTACAGCCATGGCGATGAGGGCGACTGTGATCGTCCCGAAGAAGAGCGGAACAGCCCCAAAATCACGCCCCGTCTGGGCATTCCAGTTGGTACCAAACAAGAATTCAGTCACCGGAACAGCTGAAAAGAAACGAAAGCTCTCAACTGCAAGGGCAGCAATGATCCCAAACGTTGTCAGCACAGCAACGCCAGCGCTGATCATCAGCAATGCCTGAATGCCCTGCTCGATATAGGTCCGGATCGGCGCACGCGCCGATTGCACGCGCCGGCCGAGCAGGAAACCACCAGCCCCGGCAATGGCTGCGACGAAGCCTATAATGACTAACGCCTCTCCCCGCAGGTTTAGGTATCGGTTCAGGGCAGCGTCGTTAAATACGTCTCCGGTCCGCGCCCCGCGCAAGGGCCGCAACTCAGCCAGCCGGTCGACATATTGTTCAAGTTCAGCAGATGGCAGGCGCACCAGCCGGTCTGGCAACTCTGCGATAAGGGCGCGCCGAACAAGGCCGCCCTCCAACAGGGCCATCGACCCGAGCACCAGAATCATAGGTGCGATAGTGCATAGCAAAAGGAATACACCGTGGACGTCTGCGGAGGCCCTTAAATGTCCCTTATTCACCAATTGCAGATCGAAGGCGCGCGTCCGGCCTGCCGTATAGGACGACATGCCCGCTCCGACCAGCAGCACGAATGCGAGCCAGGCGTATGAGAGATGTCCAAAATCTTCAAACACTGGAGGCAGCCCAAACACAGCCCTTACACATTCCCCGCGTTAGAGATGGTTCGTGACCCTAGTGTGACATCTTTCAAAATGTTTCCGCGACAAAATTGGCTGAAAGTCACTCGAGCACCAGTGCCGGCATCCACAAGGAAAACAGACTTCCTTCATCCGGGATACTCTCAACCGCTAGCCCGCCTCTATGGTGGGCCATGATATGCTTCACGATTGCGAGGCCAAGCCCCGTGCCTTCCACCGGGCCACCACGGCTTGCATCGACCCGGAAAAACCGCTCACCAAGGCGTGGTAGAAATGCCTCATCTATGCCGGGCCCGTGATCGCGAATACGCAACCATACAGCACGGCTGTGCTGTGCTCCGATGGTTGGCCTCGCCAAAAGAAGAGCGGCACGGCTCGCGCCGGACCAGGTGCGTGATGCGGCGTCTTCCGCCGCATCCAAGGAAGTAGCTCCACCAAAATGAAGGTGGATTTCGCTCCCTTCGGCGGAGTATTTTAAGGCATTGCTCAGCAGGTTTTGGACAACTTGTTTGACCTCCCCTTCAACCGCAACCATTGGAAGAGGCCCAGCTTCACCTTCAACGCAGAGCGCAACTCCACGCGCCTCGGCAACCGGCATCATTGCCTCGATCACCTCGTTTACGATGTTTGCAAAATCAACCTCTGTCGTTGGGGCTTTGTGCTCGCTGAGCTCGATGCGTGAAAGCGACAGCAAGTCTGAAATCAGGTCCCGCATATGGGCCGTCTGATCTGCCATGATATCAACGAACCGCGGCCAAGCCTCCCGGTCTTCGCGGGCCGCCCCTTGCATCGTCTCTAAAAAGCCGGAGATGGACGTCAAAGGCGTGCGCAATTCATGGCTGGCATTGGCGAGAAAATCTGCACGCGCTTTCTCAGCACGACGTACCGGCCCCTGGTCGGTCATAACGACCAAAACTGCCCGCACGGTATCGCCGCTAACAAGCTCCGTGACCTTGGCGAGCCAAACCTGTCCCGGCTGGCGAACGGCCGACAATTCACATGTCACGCTTCCCCCTTCGGACAGGACACGCTCCACGCTGGTCAAGAGTTCAGGGTGGCGAAGGGAGGCCGCCGACAATCCCGCACGTCCGGCCGGAAGATTGAAAATTTCAGCGGCGCTTAGATTGTATACGACCAGACCACCCGCCGCATCAATCACCATGGCCGGTTGCTGCAACGCTGCGATAATCATCTGCTGGGCTTGATGCTGATTGGCCCGGCTCGACCGGGGCGACCGGGTCCGAATAGCGGGCCGATGTACTCTTGCGCTCGCCACAATACCAACATTGTAGGCAAATGCGCCGCCTGCAATAAGTAAAACCGCGGTCAAACATTCAATCCATCCGAGCGCGCCAGTGACCCAAAGTACCAATAATAAGAGGATAGATCCCGATGCCAGAATGGCGATGTCCCGCCGCCGGCGCCGGTTTATCTCGGTATAGTCGGTGTCGATGGCCATTTGTGCCGCTCGTAAACGTCCTGTTGTCCTTTTCCATGCATGGACTGTGGCAAAATTGAAAGGCTTTAGACGCCGCTAAGGCCGAACTTTCATTGGGAGCTGTGATGAAAGCGACACAGATTTTCAACATATTGAAAATCGATAATCTTTCATTGACTTTCAAATATATTGGCCGTAAGCAGCTGATCAATCAAAGGACACATGCGTTTTGAAGAAATATCCGTATATTTTCGCCGGCCTGATCATGCTTTCAGGATGCACGACCATTGAAAATACGTTGGTTGGCCCACCAGCGGACATCACGCCAGACCTTCCCGAAATTCCATCGGAATGGGTGAAGGCGGGCGTTGTTGGCGAGGTTCCTGTCGGCAACTGGCTAGAGGTTTTTGACGATCCCATGATGATCGCCCTCGTCAACGAGGCGATGGAGTCGAATCCGACCATCCGTGCGAGCGAAGCCCGGGTTCGCGCCGCCAAGCAACAAGCCAGGGCAGTTTTTGGCCGGTCTCTTCCCTCCGCCAGCTACTCTTTCGACAACGGGTATAGCACCGTAGTGAATTCCCAGACACTCGGCGGCGGCGTTGTCGTTGACGGACGTTTCTCTCAACCAAGTTACAGGCAATCGCTCGACCTCGCCTGGGAGCTGGATTTGTGGGGCCGTGTCCGCGCCGAAAACCAAGCGGCTCGAACGGATTTCTTCGCCACGGAGGCGGATCTCGCCGCGGCGCAACTGTCCCTTGGTGGGCAAACGGCAACCGCATGGATAGATCTGAACGCTGCGCTGGAGCAAGTGCGCATTGCGCGGGAAACGTTCGATGCGAATAAGCGCATTGTGGAATTGACCGAACGCCGTTTCGAACGGGGCCTGTCAACCGCGCTGGATGTGCGCACCGCCCGGACACAATTGGCAACCTCCGAAGCCCAGATTGCAGCCCAGGAGCAAATAAGGGCGAATGCGGTTCGGCGCCTCGAAGTGTTGCTGGGACGTTACCCCTCGGCAGAGCTAGAGGCCCCCTCCGTATTGCCGACACTCGATCCAATTGAAAGCTCCGGCAATCCGCTTCTCCTACTAACGCGTCGCCCGGACATTGCAGCGGCGGAAGCACGGGTCGAAGCTGCCGGACTTCGGGCCGAACAGGCTCGGCTTGGCATCCTGCCGGCTTTTCGGGCGAGCGGGTCGGTTTTCAACTCATCGAGTATCGAATTTGGGGACATTTTCGATATTGATCGGATCAGTGCGAATGTCTTCGGATCCTTGACCCAAACGATCTGGGCCGGGGGCGCGCTGCGCGCCGAAAAGCGGGCCGCCGTCGCCAATGCGGAGGCACTCGCGGCTGACTACACCAACACGGTTTTGACCGCGTGGCGGGAAGTCGAAGATGCGCTCGACGCAGACGTGTTTCTGGAAACCCAATTGAATGCGCAGATCAGGGCGCTGGAAGAAGCCCGCCTCGCCGAAGAGCTGGCGACCCGGCAATATCAAAATGGTCTTGTATCTATTTTCAACCTGATCCAATCTCAGATTACGCGTTTTGGCTCCGAAGCGAGCGCCATTAGTGCAGCCCAGGCCAGGGCCAACAATCGCATCAATTATTATATGGCCCTTGGCGGCAGCGAGTATGTCGAGCCTGAAGAGGGCGCAACCTATACCGCCCAGCTGACGGAAAGTTCAGATTCATGACCCGCATTCTCGCTTTTGTGCTGCCGCTGCTCATCATCGTCGTCCTTGGGGCCGGCGGTGCAGCGGTTCTCGGAGCCTTGAAACCGGAACCTGAAACCACCGATGAGGCCCCCCAGGCCCTTGCTGTCTTCGCTGAACGGATCGAGCGACGCGATCTCAGCATTGTTGTTTCTGCCCAGGGCGAGGTCCGGCCGCGGGCCGAGATTAATCTGACGCCGCAGGTCGCCGGCCGGATCGCCTATGTCTCTGACAGATTTATCGATGGCGGCTTTGTTCGCCAGGGTGAGACGATCGCTCGCCTCGACACGGCGGACTATGAGCTTGGCGTGGTCCGAGCAAAATCCGGTGTGGCCGCCGCGCAGCAGGCCCTGGCCCGGGAAGAGGCCGAAGCGGAACTCGCCATACGGGATATTGAAGAGCTGGGCTTGGAATCCTCCAGCCCCCTCGCCCGGCGGGAACCGCAATTGGCAGAGGCACGCGCATCGCTCGATTCGGCTTACGCTCAACTTGGCGATGCCAACCTCGCCCTGGAGCGCACCTCGATCCGCGCCCCTTTCGATGGGCGCGTGCGGGAGAAAACAGTTGATGTTGGCCAATTCGTGACTCAAGCACAAAGCCTCGGGCGTATTTTCTCGACCGATATTGTGGAAGTGTCCTTGCCCCTGACCGATGAACAAATGGGTCAACTTGGCTTGCCACTGGCCTTTACGGAAACCCAAGACAAGCCCGGCCCAGAGGTGGTTTTCTCAGCAAATGTGGGCGGTGAGCGGCGAGAATGGCGTGGGCGCATCACCAGAACCGCTGCTGCGGTGAACACACAATCGCGTCTCATAAACGTATTCGGCGAAGTCAGGGATCCCTACGGAGCCGGCGCGGATGGCGATGCGCCCATGGCACCTGGCCTATTCGTGACTGCAGATATCCAGGGCAAAACGACGGAAGACGTGCTTTGGGCTCCAAGGTCGGCTGTGCGCGGCAATGACGAGCTCTACATTGGCTCTCAAGACGATGATGGATTGCTGTCCATCCGCCCAGTGAACGTGCTTTTTAGCGATGCATCCGGGGCGTATTTCGAAACAGGAGCTGAGGTCGGCGAATTGGCAATTGTATCCCCCATCCAGGCCGCGTTTGACGGCATGCGGCTGAGAGTTCGCGAACGCCTCGCCGATGGCACGATCGTAACGCTCAGCGATGGAGGCGGCGACGCTTCACCAGCTTCACAGCCTGGGGATCTAAGAGGAGTTTCACAGTGAACGGCATTGTCTCCTGGTTTGCACGCAACGCAGTCGCCGCAAACTTAGTTATGATTGTCGCCTTTATCGGCGGCACCATGGCGTTCATCAGCCTGGAACGGGAATTTTTCCCCACCACGCTGGTAAATGGTGCGGGTGTCAGCATGGTCTGGGAGGGAGCCTCCCCCCAAGATGTCGAAGACCAACTTATTTCCAGGATCGAGGATGCCGTTTCAGATGTCGATGGCTTGAAGCGGATTACCAGTGTTTCGACAGAGGGTGGCGGCGATATCTTCATTGAGGCCGACACCGACTACAATATGGCCGTATTCATGGACGAGGTGGAACGCCGCGTTGATCGGATCAACAATTTCCCCGAATCCGCCTTCCGCCCGCAGATCCGCCAGCTCGAAGCCCAAAACTGGTTTTTCGGCATGGCTGTTCACGGCAATGTCGACGCGAAAACCCTGAAACGGATTGCCGAAAAGGTTCGCGACGACATCGCCCTCCTTCCCGGCGGACAACGGGCCATCGTCGATGCCGTTTTGGATGAAGAGGTTGCCATTGAGGTGACGGAAGAAAACCTCCGCCGCTACAGCATAACTTTTACCGATGTGGCCAACGCTGTTCGGGGGTCTTCGATTAATTCCTCAGGTGGCCAGGTGCGGACCCAAACCGGGGATGTGAGCATCCAGACACGCGAACTTGCCGATACTGCCGATGAATTCGGCGAGATTATCGTGTCCCAGACCGTAGATGGTGGCACAGTCCGCGTGCGCGATGTAGCGACGGTTATTGACGGGTTTGTAGATGCCAATTTGGAAGCGACCTATGACGGCGAACCAACGGCATTTGTCTTCGTGATCCAACCCGAAGTGATGGACATTGTTTCATTTACGGACGGGTTCCGCGACTACATCAAAGAGGCCAACAACACTCTACCGGAAGCCATCAGCATTGATATTCTGTGGGACGATGCGGAGCCCTTCAAGGACCGTATGGACACCATCACATCATCGGCGTTGATCGGTGCGGGGCTTGTCCTTCTCATTCTGGTCCTTTTCCTGCGTCCGGTTGTGGCCTTCTGGGTAACCATCGGGATTATTACCGCCTTTGCTGGCGGCACCCTCCTCCTACCTTTCTTCGGGGTGACGTTTAACCTCCTGTCGCTATTTGCTGTGCTTCTCGTTATCGGCGTGATCGTCGACGATGCGATCATTATCGGCGAGAATATTCACAAAGAGGTTGAGACGGGCCGCAACTCCGGCGTTCAGGCCGCAATCGTCGGGGCGCAATCGGTCATGAAGCCGGTAATATTCGGCGTGCTGACCACGATTATTGCTTTTCTACCCTGGGCGTTCCTCAGCGGCCCCGAACGGAACTTTACAGAACAGATCAGTTTTGTGGTGATGGCCGCGCTGATCTTCTCGCTGATCGAGTGTTTGCTCATCCTGCCGGCGCACCTCGCCCACATGAAGCCACAAAACTTTAATGGCCTAAACGGCCGCCTGATGCGGATCCAGCGCGCCATCGCCGACAGCCTTCTTTGGTTTGCAAATACGATTTACAAGCCGGTCCTCGAAGCTGCGCTGAAGTTCCGCTATGCGACGATCGCCTTCTTTTGCGTTCTTATGTTTCTGTCGACCCAGCTGTTGAGCAATAGCATTGTACCGTTCCGCTTCATGCCACAGATCGAGGGTGACCTTATCCGTGTTACAATCGAACTGCCGGACGGAACCCCCTTTAACCGCACCCTTCAAGTGCGTGATCAGTTTGAGGCGGGCGTTCTTGAGGCGGCAGACGAATTGGCAGAGAAATATCCAAGCCTGCCAGACGGGCTAGTCATCGGGCGGTCAATCGTCGCCAATAACCAAACCGTCCGCGCCTGGGTCTCGCTGGTTCCCCCCGAACTGCGCCCGGAAACGGCATCGGTGAAGGATGCGTCGGAACTAATGCGTGAAAAAGTCGGCCCCATCCCCGATGCCGAGGATGTTAGTTTCGACTTCACGCTTAACGAAGACGACACGCGTATCCAGTTTGCCCTAAACCATCCTGATCTTGATGTTCTACGGGCGGCGGCGAACATGGTGCGCGAGCGGTTTGCGACCTACAGCACGCTTTACGATGTCGGAGACAATCTCTCCTCCTCCGCTGAGGAAATCCAAATCAATATGCTCCCGGGTGCCCAAACCCTCGGAATTACACTTGCTGATGTTAGCCAACAGATCCGTCAGGCTTACTTTGGGGAACAGGCTCAACGCCTTGCCCGCAATGGGGAAGATGCACGGGTCATGGTGCGGCTCTCAGCAGACGA
This sequence comes from Pseudomonadota bacterium, assembly GCA_038532405.1. GTDB lineage: Bacteria > Pseudomonadota > Alphaproteobacteria > Caulobacterales > Hyphomonadaceae > CALLCD01. Next base: position 9,741 of record JBCBAO010000043.1, read on the forward strand.
CAGGTCCAACATCGACAGTGTTCAGAATCTGAGAATCCGAACAAATGATGGGCGTGAGATTCCGCTCAGCCAGGTTGCTTCTTTGGAATATGGCCCTGGCATCAACCGGATCCAACGCCGGGAACGGATACGCTCGGTTACCGTATTTGCCGAGGTGGTCGGTGATGTACGCGGTCAGATTATGCAAGATATGGACGCCAATTTCTGGCCAGATTTTGAAAACCAGTTTCCAACGGTGACCCGCGGCAATGTTGGCGGCTTCGAGCAGCAACAGGACTTCAACGCCGAACTGGTGCAATTGGCCCTTATTGCCATCGGTGCGATGTATATTCTGCTCGCTATTGCTTTCCGATCCTATGCCCAGCCCCTCCTGCTGATGACGGCTATTCCATTTGCCTTTGCTGGAGCGGTTTTCGGCCATTGGGCCTTCGGGGTTCCCCTGGCCCTGTTCTCAATTTTCGGGATCGCCGCGGCTGCGGGCGTTGTCATCAATGACAATCTCGTGCTCGTTGACTATGTAAACAAACGGCGCGCTGAGGGTGCAGGTGCCGTTCAAGCGCTTGTGGACGCTGGTGTTTCCCGCTTCCGTCCGGTTTTGCTCACCTCAGTCACAACATTTGTTGGGATCTTACCGCTGATTGCCGAGCGTTCGATTGGCGCACAATTCTTAAGGCCAATGGTGATCTCCCTTGGCTGCGCGGTGCTTTTCGCACTCTTCGTATCCCTCCTAATGGTGCCGGCGCTTTATGCCGTGGGTACCGAGGTTGGGCGTATTTTCCGCTGGAGTTGGGGCGGCCGCCCCTATCGCAGCCTTGGCGAAAGCTATGAGGGGCTCGTCAATGATGACAATGACGCGGCACTGCCTAGCGGGGTTGGCGGCGCTGTCCCTGCAGAGTAGATCGGTTCGTATTCAGGTCCAAAATTAGACGGAAATATCGCCAGGCGACTGAATAGAAACAAAGGAATCCCATGAAACGCATACTCTTCGCAACATCCGCCCTGGTGTGTTTGGCCGCCTGTGGGCCGGATGCAACTTTGAGCGAAGCCGAGCCGATTGAGTCATCGGCCAGTAGTTTCGAACCTCGTCCCATCAAAACGGAGGCCCGCGATGATTGGGGCGCATTTGGCCTAGACCTCGCCTCATTGAACGAAACCATTCAACCGGGCGACAATTTCTTCCAATATATGAATGGAGGATGGATCGACACGTTCGACATGCCTGCGGATCGCTCGCGGTATGGCGCATTTTCGATATTGCGGGAAAAATCAGAACAACGGGTTCGCAATATTATTGACGAATTGGCAGCTGCAGCTCCGCAGACCGATACGTTGGAAGGCAAGATTGCCGCTGTCTACAATGCGTTCATGGATGTTGGGGCAATCGAAATGGCCGGCCTTGCACCAGCGCAACCCCACCTCGACCGAATTCAGGCGATATCTTCCTATGAGGACCTTGCGCGCTTGTTTGGCTCTTCGGGATATTCCTCGCCCGTGGGTGGGTTTGTCGACATCGATTCGAAACAGACCGACCGCTATATTTTCCAATTGACCCAATCCGGGCTCGGCCTGCCTGACCGCGACTATTACCTCTTGGACAATGAGCGCAACGAAGCCCTCCGTGCGGCGTATCGCGACTATCTCACCATTCTGTTGACCGAGGCGGGATATGAAGATGTGGGCGATGTGGCAGACAGCATTATTGCCCTGGAAACCCGGATCGCCGCTGAGCATTGGGACCGAACCGTGGGGCGCAATCGAAACCTGACCTACAACAAAGTCACACGCGACGAATTGCTTGCCATCGGTGCCGGGTTTCCCGTTTCAGAAATGCTGGCAACGCTCGGGGTTGACGCTGAGGCTGACTTTATTGTCCGCCAGGTAACCCCAACGCCGGAAGAAATTGACACGCTCGGCCTAACCGAGGCGCAATTGTCCAAAATCGGCAACGGGGTGACGGGGCTATTCCGCGTTGCCAAAGAGACGGATCTGGAGACTTGGAAAGCTTATCTGACCGCGCATTTCCTCTCCGACCATCGAGCCGTCCTTCCGGGTGTGATCGATACGGCAGGCTTTGAACTTTACGGGCGGACATTGCGTGGCCAGGAAGAGCCCCGGGAGCGCTGGAAGCGAGGCGTACAGGCCGTTGAAAGTGCCCTCGGTGAAGGGATCGGCAAAGTCTATGCAGCCCGGCATTTCCCACCCGAAAACAAAGCGGCCATGGATGAGCTTGTCGAAAATCTGCGTGCAGCCATGGCGGCCAACCTAACGGACATTGATTGGATGGGGGCTGAAACCAAAGTCGAAGCGCGGGACAAGCTTGCGAAATTCACCCCTAAAATTGGCTTCACAGAGCGCTTTGAAACCTATGACACGCTGACAGTGTCAACGGGGTCAGCGCTTGAGAACCTGATCGCGGCCAATGAATGGCGGTTCAAGGACAACCTCGCCAATCTCGGACAGCCAATCGATAAAACCAAATGGTTCATGTTTCCGCAGACCGTGAATGCGTATTACTCGCCCAATCGAAACGAAATCGTTTTCCCGGCGGCAATCCTCCAGCCGCCATTCTTCAACCTCTCAGCTGATCCGGCAATCAACTATGGTGCCATTGGCGGCGTGATCGGACATGAAATGGGCCACGGCTTCGACGATCAGGGCGCGAAATCCGATGGCGACGGCGTTCTGCGCAACTGGTGGACGGAGGAAGATAGCGAAGCTTTCCGCGCGCTCACCGACGCACTGGTCAAGCAGTACGAGGCTTTCTGCCCCCTCGACGATGGCGAAACATGTGTGAATGGACGCCTTACGCTCGGCGAAAACATCGGCGACCTTGGCGGCCTCTCCATGGCCTACCGTGCCTACCAGATTAGCCTGAATGGTGAAGAAGCTCCGGTGATCGATGGCCTGACCGGCGACCAGCGCTTTTTCATGGCTTGGGCGCAGGTCTGGAGAAACAAGATCCGAGAGGAAGCCCTCCGCCAGCAACTCGTTCGCGACCCCCACTCCCCTGCCCGGTATCGCGTTAATGGGGTCGTTCGCAATTTCGACG